>NZ_JAPDBZ010000021.1:0-42377 GCF_027705505.1 Aeromonas sp. QDB56 | reverse complement strand
TGATCTCGCACCTCGATAACTGTACGTAAGATCAGTATAGTTCGTGGTAACTGACTGCTAATCATGGGTAATCAGGTTGATATTAAATGACTAAAATTTTCATTTTTTGTTCTTGGGATACTTGTTCGCACTTTCCCTAGATGTAAGATGTGCAACCCGGCTAACAGCATTCTTGGTTGCCTTTAACGGCCAATGACCACCTACTTGACTATCTGGCTGGCTATCGTTGGTTTGTTATTCCATTACATCGATGGATATCAGACAGCCGTTGTTTTTCAGCATCGACAGTAGAGTTGGGGTAGTGATGGTTTCGTTTTATTTGGCATCGGTTTTGACCTGACCCAGCACCATACCATTGGCATAGGCAACAGCACTGACTACGTGGATTACTGAGACTGCAACGGGATGAGTGAACAATGACACTAGCAATGGGGCCATGAACTGGTAGTCAATGGAGAAAGAGCCAGCGTTTTTGAAACCAGATAAGGTGTGTCTCACCAAAGTCCTCAATATTCTGCCATCCTTCGGCGTCACCGATCACGGCGAAGAGCGTCAGGAACAGGACGTTTGATGATCTGTCTAGGGTCTTGAAGCTCTGTGAAGTATTCAGAGAACACATCGATTGACATCAAATGGCTCAGGAAAAGGGAGCATAAGGTCATAGCGCGAGAGACTGGTCAAACTTGACGAACATGTTCAAAAAATGTTCGCCGGCTCACCCTGCAATGTGAGGTAGGAAAAGCGCAAGGGCTGCTTGAATAGGACGTGTCAAGCAGAGCTTAGTTTCCAGCTTCAATGTCCTATTTGCTGGTGGAACTGGTGGAGAATCGTTTTTGAGTTTCTAACTTAATTGTCACATTGGATGTCGCTAAGATCTTGAAATTATTGACTCACAAGTTTCCAACTTAAATGGTTGTGATCAGCGCCGTGAAGGGCGACAGCCAATATGCACAAGGCCACCCCCAGGGGTGGCCTTGTTGTGTGTGGCGCCCGTGCGAACGGGCTACTCGCCCCGGCGCGCCGCCTCGATGGTGGCAATGTCAATCTTGTCCATCTGCATCATGGCCTCGAAGGCGCGCCTCGCAGCCTCGGGGTCGGGATCGGTGATCGCCTCGGTGAGGACCTGAGGGGTGATCTGCCAGGAGATGCCCCACTTGTCCTGACACCAGCCGCACTCGCTCGCCTGACCGCCATGGTCGATGATGGCGTGCCAGTAGCGATCCGTCTCGGCCTGGTCCTGGGTAGCCACCTGAAACGAGAACGCCCAGTTGTGGCTGACCCCGGGCCCGCCGTTGAGGCCGAGGCAGGGGATCCCCATCACCCTGAACTCGACCGTCAGCACGTCTCCTTCCTTGCCAGCGGGATAGTCGGCCGGGGCCCGGTGTACGGCACCGACGGCGGAGTCGGGGAAGAGGCTGGCGTAAAACCGTGCGGCCTCCTCGGCATTCCCGTTATACCAGAGGCAAATCCTGTTCTTGACTGGTCTCATTGTGTCGCAGCTCCATCCTGGTGTTTGTCCTTCGACGCCCGTGAGCGGGCGCCCCGATGGGTATCCTGCCGCCCGCAGCGCCTGCTGCTTCGCTGGGTGACAAGCCAGCCTGTACGCCGTTTGCCACCCGCTTGGGGCTTGCATGATGGGGTCAAGTGTAGTGGCATGGGGATCCTGGTCACCAGGCCGGGAGCTGGCATGAAGGCCGCAGCAAGAGAGGAGTCTGCCATGGACAGTACCCAGCGATTCTCGACCCGGGTCGAGGCCTATGTGAAATATCGACCCGGTTATCCCGGCGCCATGCTGGATTTTCTGGCAAGGGAGCTGGCCATGGGGCCAGAGGCCCAGGTGGCGGACATCGGCGCGGGCACCGGCATCCTGACCAGCCCTGCTGGCCCCCCGGGTCGCGCGGGTCTGGGCGGTGGAGCCCAACGAGGATATGCGGGCAGCCGCCAAACGGCTGCTCGCCCAGGTGGGGAACATCGGCTGGCTGCACGGCAGTGCGGAAGCCACGGGCTGCCCACGGGGGCGATGGATCTGGTGACGGTCGCCCAGGCGTTTCACTGGTTCGATCGCGCGGCTTTTCGGCAGGAGTGCCAGCGGCTGCTCAAGCCCGGTGGCCAGGTCGCCCTCATCTGGAATGACAGGCTGACGAACACCCCGTTTCTCAAGGCCTATGAAGAGGGGCTGCACGCCTACTCGGGGGATTACGAGGAGGTCAATCATCGCAACCTCGGTGAGGCGCATTTTCGCGCCTTCTTCACCGGGGAGTACCGGCTCGATCGCTTCGAGAACAGTCAGCTGTTCGATCTTGACGGGGTGCTTGGACGGCTCAACTCCTCCTCCTATGCGCCTGTGGCGGGCACGCCGGCCCACGATCAGATGACGGCGCTCGTTCGCCACGAGTTTGCTCGCCATGCCGTTGACGGCAAGATAGCCTTCAACTATTGCACCCTGGTCTACAGTGGCCGGGTGTAGCCCCGTTCAGCGCTGACATCCGCAGTGAAAAGGCCCCCGCCAGTGATGGCGAGGGCCTTGTTTCATTTTGGCGGTCTGTATCCGGGCGATGCGAAAGAGACCGTCGCGCGGCGAAGGGGCGGTATCAGCCCTGATCGATGCCGAGAATGGCCATGGCCTTGGCCAGGGTATCGACCGATTCCTGATGCTTGCCCGCGTTGTGCAAGGTCTCTCCGTCCGCCCTCAACTGCTTCACCTCGGCCAGTTGCTCGGCACTGAGGGCGGGGCCTGCGGCCAGGGCGTCGTCTATCTTCTTCATGTCCATGGGGCAGTGGAAGGCGAGGGCGCTGCCGCAAAAGAGCAGGGCGGCCAACAACAGCATGAGTCTCATCTTTCGGATCTCCATGTGGGGTTCCCGTCAAGCATAGCCCCGCAGGGGGAGGGCATTCGGGTTGAAGGGGGCGGGAGGCAGGGGCTACCATGATCCTTTTATTGCGAGGAGGCTCCATGGCACTGACAAGGTTGCTGTCCCCCCTGACCAGTCTGGTGATCTTGATTCTGGGTCACGGTCTGTTCAATACCCTGCTGACGGTGCGTCTCTCCGCCGAGCAGGTGTCCGCCCAGGCCATCGGTCTGGTGTCGGCTGCCTATTTCGGCGGCCTGGTGCTGGGGACCTTCATCAATGCCCGCCTCATCATCCGGGTGGGGCATATCCGGGCCTATGCGGCTTATGCCTCCCTGCTCTGTTTTCTGTTTCTGCTGCACGGCATGGTGGTGGAGCCTGTCACCTGGGCGGCGCTGCGGCTGATCGGGGGGTTTGCCACCGGCGGCCTGTTCGTGGTGCTGGAGTCCTGGATGCTGGTCTCAAGCACCCCGGCGAACCGGGGGCGGTTGATGTCCCTCTACATGATCCTGCTGTACGGTTCACTCGCCCTGGGCCAGCTGCTGCTCAAGCAGGTGGACCCCATGGTGTTGACGCCGTTCGCCCTGTGCGCCATGGCGGCGACTCTCTCCGTGGTGCCTCTGGCTCTCTCCCGAGTGGCGACGCCGGCCATGGTGGCACCCCAGCCGGTGGGAGTGCTGGAGCTGGTGCGCCTCACTCCGGCGGGGATGGGCAGCAGCTTTACCTCGGGCCTCATCCTCGGGGCCATCTATGGGCTGTTGCCGCTCTATTTCACCGACAGCGGCGCCTCCCTCTCCCAGGTGGCGGACATGATGGCGCTGGTGATCCTGGGGGGGATGTGTCTGCAATATCCTATCGGACGTGCATCTGATCGTTACGACAGACGGTTGGTGATCCTGCTGCTCTGCGCCCTGCTGACCCTGATCGCGTTGTGGATGGTGCTGCTGCCGGAGCCCTGGCGTGAGCCAGTCGAGGGGACTCTTGTCTTCCTGCTGGGGGGCATGGCGTTCTCCATCTATCCCTTGAGCCTCAGCCATGCCTGCGATGAACTGCGCCCGGATCAGGTGCTGGGGGCAAACCAGGGGTTGCTGCTTGCCTACAGCCTGGGGGCCATGACGGGTCCGCTGCTGGCCCCCTTTACCATGGCAACGTTCGGACCACAGGGGCTGTTCGTCTACTTTGCCCTGTGCGGTCTGCTGCTGTCGGCCTATCTCGGCTGGCGCAGGCGTAAGCGAGCCCCCATTCCGCTGACGGAGCATCAGGTCTTCATGCCGGTGCCCCCCAACACCCCCATGACGGCGGAGCTGGAGCCAAGAACGGATCTGGAAGGGGAGGCAGTGCCGGCGAGCTATGCCGCGCCTGATGCAGAAGAGAGAGCGGTGAGTGAAGAGGGGCAGGAGAGGGACGCGCCGCAGGGGCACTGAAGGCTGACGACCCAATGACAGGGATAAAAAAACCGACTCCAGGGAGTCGGTTTTTTGTTGGGTGACGGTTATCAGGCGGTCACGGCATCGGCCTGGGTAGCTTGTGCTTCCGGCGCCGGGTTGCGAATGAGGTAATCAAACGCACCCAGGGCGGCGGTGGCACCTGCCCCCATGGAGATGATGATCTGCTTGAACGGTACCGTGGTGGCATCCCCTGCGGCATAGACGCCGGGCAGGGAGGTGGCACCCTTGGTGTCGATCTCGATTTCGCCAAAGCGGGTCAGGGCAATCTCGCTTCCTTTGAGGAACTCGGTGTTCGGCACCAGGCCTATCTGGACGAAGATGCCGGCCACCGCCAGATGCTTGATCTCGCCGGTGGTGCGATCTTCGTAGTCCATGCCCACCACCTTGCTGCCGTCGCCGATCACTTCGGTGGTGCGGGCGCTCATGATGATGTCAATGTTGCCCATGGAGCGGGCCTTCTTCTGCAGCACGTCGTCGGCACGCAGAGTATCGGCGAACTCCACCACGGTGACGTGCTCGACGATGCCGGCCAGATCGATGGCCGCCTCGATGCCGGAGTTGCCGCCACCGATCACCGCCACGCGCTTGCCCTTGAAGAAGGGGCCGTCACAGTGGGGGCAGTAGGCCACACCCTTGGTACGGTACTCGAGTTCACCCGGCACGTTCAGGTCGCGCCAGCGGGCACCGGTCGCCAGGATCACGGCGCGGCTCTTCAAGGTGGCACCGGAGGCGAGGTCCACGTTGACGTAACCATCCTTGCTGATGGCGGCGGCACGCTGCTCGGTGATCACTTCCACGCCGTACTGCTTGACGTGCTGCTCCAGGCTGGCGGCCAGCTTGGGGCCCTCGGTGTAGGGCACGGAGATGAAGTTCTCGATGCCGACGGTGTCCATCACCTGGCCACCGAAACGTTCGGCGACAATGGCGGTGCGAATGCCTTTGCGGGCGGCATAGATGGCCGCGGCGGCGCCGGCCGGACCACCGCCCACCACCAGCACGTCATAAGGCGCTTTTTCGCTCAGCTCTTGCGCCTTGCGCTCGGCAGCGCCGGTGTCGAGTTTGGCGACGATCTCTTCCAGCGAAATACGGCCCTGGCTGAACGGCTGACCGTTCAGGTAGACGTTCGGGACCGCCATGATTTGACGCTCGTTCACCTCATCCTGGAACAGGGCACCGTCGATCATGGTGTGGGTGATGCCGGGGTTCAGGGTGGACATCAGGTTCAGGGCCTGTACCACGTCCGGACAGTTGTGGCAGGAGAGGGAAATATAGGTCTCGAAGTGGAACTCGCCCTTGAGGTTCTTCACCTGCTCCAGCACGGCCGGATCGGCCTTGGAGGGGTGACCGCCGCTTTGCAGCAGGGCGAGCACCAGCGAGGTGAATTCATGACCCATGGGAATGCCGGCAAAGTGCACGCGCGGGGCCTGGCCCTGGGGCGCGATGCTCATGGAAGGCTTGCGGGCATTGGTGCCATCGGTCAGGGAAATTTTGGGGGACATCTCGGCGATCTCGCTGGCCAATGCCAGGAGTTCGGCGGATTTGTCGCTGTCATTGCCGGACACGCTGATCTCGATGGGATTGACGATGTACTGCAAGTAACCGTTGAGTTGTTGTTTGAGGTTGGTATCTAACATGGTCGAATTCCTTCTTGCTGAATGCGGGTCGGCACGATGACCGGATACAGAAAACAGAGGTCCACACAGCAGACCGGCGCATTTTCTGAGGGCCGTAAACAAGACCGGCCCTTGAACGGGCCGGCCTTCAGAGCGGGGAGGCTTAGATTTTGCCTACCAGATCCAGGGACGGGGCCAGGGTGGCGTCGCCTTCTTTCCACTTGGCCGGGCACACTTCACCCGGGTGGGAAGCAACGTACTGGGCAGCCTTGACCTTGCGCAGCAGTTCCAGTGCGTCACGGCCGATGCCGCCAGCGTTGATTTCAACGATCTGGATGACGCCTTGCGGGTCGATGACGAAGGTACCGCGGTCAGCCAGGCCAGCTTCTTCGATCATCACGCCGAAGTTGCGGGTGATGGTACCGGTGGGGTCGCCGATCATCGGGTACTGGATCTTCTGGATGGTGTCAGAAGTGTCGTGCCAGGCCTTGTGGGTGAAGTGGGTGTCGGTGGAGACGGCGTAGATCTCGACGCCCAGCTTCTGGAATTCGGCGTAGTTGTCGGCCAGGTCGCCCAGCTCGGTCGGGCAGACGAAGGTGAAATCAGCCGGGTAGAAGAACACCACGGACCACTTGCCTTTCAGGTCAGCGTCAGACACCTGAACGAATTTGCCATTGTGGTAGGCGGTGGCGTTGAACGGCTTGATTTCAGTGTTGATGTAGGTAGACATGTATTTGCTCCTTGGTGATGTACATATGCCTGTCTGGTGTTGAAGAGTCGTGCCAGACGAGGCGCTTAACTTTCGATGGAGTCATCATAGTGACTTTTTCTAATCGGTCAAAGCCACAATTTTGAATCACATAAATCTATTTATTAGATAGACCATCACAACTGTACCTAACATGAATATCTCAGGCCTTCGGAGATAACTCATTGTCGAAGTTCAATTTCTGTCCTGTATGTCACATTTTCAAGGGCTGGGCCGGATTTGTTTCCATTGCGTGAGCAGAGAAGGGGGCAGACGAGGCGGCGCAGTAGAAAAAAGAGGGATAAAAAAATCCCGGCGCCGTCGCACAGACAGGGCCGGGTCATCAAACAAGGAATGGCGATAAATATGCTTTACAGCAAAGACTAACTACGGGGTGTGCAAACTTGCAGACATATGAAGAGAAGATGGCGGGTGCACAATCCTCATCTCCTCTTCGGCAACCATTGCATGGTGGGCATCATAGTGTGATGAATGTCACAATGCAAGTTTTGTGGTGTAATTTTACAGTCAAATTGAAGGAGTTTCACTTAAATAGCCGTAAAATTAGGCTGAAAACGCTTTTGCTGTAATTTTATTACAGAATTTTAAGATCAAAAGTCGGTTGGGGGCTCCTGCTCCTCCATCAGCTCCAGCAGATTGATGGCCACGGCGATGAAGTCCGACTCGGTGACGATGCCAACCAGCTTGCGCCCCTTGAGTACCGGCAGACAGCCATATTTGTGGCGCTGCAGATACAGGGCCGCCTCCTTGATGCCGGCGTGGGGATCCACGCTCGCCACCTGACGAGTCATGATCTCGTCGAGCTGGACGTTGTCGGTGAACTCCGCCTCTCGCTCGGGGTTGATCAGCAGCAGCTTGGATTCGCGGGTGGCCAGGATGTCCGAGAGGGTGACCAGACCAAGCAGATGCTGGTGTTCATCGACGATGGGAACGTGACGGATCCGCTCCTGCTGCATCAGCTCCATCGCCTGCTTGACGCTGTTTTCCGGACCCAGGGTAAAGGGGTGTTCAGTCATGATCTCGGAGAGGGTCATCATGGTGGGCCTCCTTGTGTGTCTGCTTCCACCCTAGCCCAGCCCCCGTCGCCAGAACATGATCGGGGTCAATACAAGACCTTAAAGGTTTTTTAACGGGCCCAGCCTCACAAAATGGCCCGCTATCCCTTGTCTTCCTTGGGTTTTTAGTCTTTTGGGTTGCCTTGGAAGAGGGGGATAACTAGACTAGCCGCCGATTCCCCCGAGGTGAAAGATGCAAGTATCCGATTTTCATTTTGATCTGCCAGACGAGCTGATTGCCCGCTATCCCATGGCGGAGCGTACCGCTAGCCGCCTGCTGCAGCTCGATGGTCAAACCGGCGCCCTGCGCCACGGTCATTTTGTCGATGTGCTTGACCAGCTCAACCCCGGCGATCTGCTGGTGTTCAACAATACCCGGGTCATTCCGGCCCGCATGTTTGGCCAGAAGGCCAGCGGCGGCAAGCTGGAGGTGCTGGTGGAGCGCATTCTGGACGAGCACAGCGTGCTGGCGCACGTCCGCTCGTCCAAGTCCCCCAAGCCAGGTACCCGTCTCCTTCTGGATGGCGGTGCCGACGGTGTGCCCGTCGAGGCCGAGATGCGTGCCCGCCACGACGCTCTGTTCGAGATCCACTTCCTGGACCCGCGCCCTGTGCTGACCATTCTGGATGCCATCGGCCACATGCCGCTGCCCCCTTACATCGACCGTCCCGACGAGGATGCCGACAAGGAGCGCTACCAGACCGTCTACAACCAGAAGCCGGGTGCCGTGGCGGCGCCGACCGCCGGTCTGCACTTCGACGAGCCGCTGCTCGAGCAGATCCGTGCCAAGGGCGTGGAGATGGCCTTCGTGACCCTGCACGTGGGGGCGGGCACCTTCCAGCCGGTGCGCGTCGACAAGATTGAAGATCACCACATGCACTCGGAATACGCCGAAGTGCCCCAGGAGGTGGTGGATGCCATCGCGGCGACCCGCGCCCGCGGCGGTCGGGTGGTTGCGGTGGGCACCACGTCGGTGCGATCCCTCGAGAGCGCAGCCAAGGCGACCCTGGCCCAGGGCAAGCCGCTGGCGCCCTTCTTCAATGACACCGACATCTTCATCTTCCCCGGTTACGAGTTCCAGGTGGTCGATGCCATGATCACCAACTTCCACCTGCCCGAATCCACCCTGATCATGCTGGTCAGCGCCTTTGCAGGCTACGACAACGTGATGGCCGCCTATCAGGCCGCCGTGGCGGGACAGTACCGTTTCTTCAGCTACGGGGACGCCATGCTCGTCACCCGTCGCCGGGTGCAGGGTTAAGCCTTGCCCTTCAGAAGTCGTTCAGGCTCTGCTTGTCAGTATGCCGGCCGGCTTCATATTACCGGGCCCCTCGGGCCCTTTGTTGTCAGACTGTTTCTCTGACTGAATAGAGGTAGCAATGAAATTTGAATTGAAAACCACCGATGGGCGTGCCCGTCGCGGTCAACTGGTGTTCGAGCGTGGCGTGGTCCAGACCCCGGCCTTCATGCCGGTCGGCACCTACGGCACCGTCAAGGGGATGACACCGGAAGAGGTGCGTGAGACTGGTGCCCAGATCCTGCTTGGCAACACCTTCCACCTCTGGCTGCGCCCGGGTCAGGAAGTGATGCGCGCCCACGGCGATCTGCACGACTTCATGAACTGGCAGGGGCCGATCCTGACCGACTCCGGTGGTTTCCAGGTGTTCAGTCTGGGGCACATCCGCAAGATCACCGAGGAGGGGGTGCACTTCCGTCATCCCATCAACGGCGAGAAGATCTTCCTCGACCCCGAGAAGTCCATGGAGATCCAGTACGATCTGGGTTCCGACATCGTGATGATCTTCGACGAGTGCACACCGTACCCGGCCACTTACGAGGAAGCGCGCAAGTCCATGGAGATGTCCCTGCGCTGGGCCAAGCGCTCCCGTGACAAGTTCGATGCGCTCGGTAACAAGAACGCCCTGTTCGGCATCATCCAGGGTTCTGTCTACGAACCGCTGCGGGATGTGTCGCTGGACGGTCTCCTTGAGATCGGCTTCGACGGTTACGCGGTCGGTGGTCTCGCCGTGGGTGAGCCCAAAGAGGACATGCATCGCATCCTTGACCATGTCTGCCCGAAAATTCCAGCCGACAAGCCGCGCTACCTGATGGGGGTGGGCAAGCCGGAGGATCTGGTGGAAGGGGTGCGCCGCGGTATCGATATGTTCGACTGCGTGATGCCGACCCGCAACGCCCGCAACGGTCATCTCTTTACCACCGATGGGGTGGTCAAGATCCGCAACGCCAAGTACCGGGAAGACACCAGCACCCTGGATGCGGACTGCGATTGCTACACCTGCAAGAACTACACCCGCAGCTATCTGTACCATCTGGACAAGTGCAACGAGATCCTCGGTGCCCGTCTGAATACCATCCACAACCTGCGTTATTACCAGCGCGTGATGCAGGGTTTGCGGGACGCGATCGAGCAGGGTAAATTAGACGACTTTGTAACTGAGTTTTACCGTCGGCAAGGGAAGCCTGTGCCTCCACTGGCTGAAAATGACGTGAAATAACAACGACATATAAGTTAGTATTCAAATCTACATCAATAAGAGGTTGTTAAATGAGCATTATCTCCAAGGCGTATGCAGAAGGCGCGGCTCCGGCAGCACAGGGTGGTGGCATGGAAATGATCATCATGCTGGCCGTGTTCGGTCTCATCTTCTACTTCATGATCTACCGTCCCCAGGCCAAGCGTGCCAAGGAGCATCGCAATCTGATGAGCTCCCTCTCCAAGGGCGACGAAGTGCTCACTTCCGGTGGCCTGGTCGGCAAGATCGCCAAGGTTTCCGCCGACAGCGACTACATTGTGCTGGCCCTGAACGATCAGACTCAGGTCACCATCAAGCGTGACTTCGTCTCTGCCGTTCTGCCCAAGGGTTCTATCCAGTCCCTCTAATCTCCCGAGGAGCACAGCGTGTTAAATCGCTATCCGCTGTGGAAATACCTGATGGTGATCGTCGTGATCGCCATCGGTTTTCTATATGCAGCCCCCAATCTTTACGGCGAAGACCCGGCCTTGCAGGTCTCTGCCAGCCGTGGTGCCGAAGTCAAACTAGAAACCCTCGATCAGGTGAAGGAAACCCTCGACGAGGCGAAGATCCCTGTCAAGCATGCGGCGTTCGAGCACGGCTTCATCCTGATCCGTTTCAACAACACCGAAGACCAGCTCAAGGCGCGCGACATCGTGGCCAACAAGCTGGGCGACAATTTCATCACCGCCCTCAACCTGGCACCGTCCACCCCCGCCTGGCTCGAGGCCATCGGCGCGGCGCCCCTGAAGCTCGGTCTTGACCTGCGGGGCGGTGTGCACTTCCTGATGGAAGTGGACATGGCCGAAGCGCTGGCCAAGCAGCAGGAACAGATGGTGCAGGATTTCCGCGCCGAACTGCGCACCCAGAAGATCCGCTACTCCGGTGTACGCCGGGTCGGGGATCAGGTGCAGGTGGTCTTCCGTGACGAGGCCGACCAGGCCAAGGCACTCTCCTTCCTGCGTCGCCAGAATGCGGATCTTGTCTTCACCACAGACCAGAAAGGGGATGACTTCATCCTGCTGGCCAGTCTGAGCGAAGCCAAGGTCAAAGAGGTGAAGAAGTATGCCCTCGAGCAGAACATCACCATCATCCGCAACCGGGTGAACGAACTGGGTGTGGCCGAGCCGCTGGTCCAGCAGCAGGGCGGCGAGCGTATCATCGTCGAGCTGCCGGGGATCCAGGACACCGCCCGTGCCAAGGAGATCCTGGGGGCCACCGCGACCCTGGAGTTCCATATGGTCGATGAGGCTGCCGATATCCAGGCCGCTGCCGCAGGCCGCGTGCCGCCGAGCTCCAAGGTCTACAACGATCGCAACGGTCGTCCCGTGGTACTGCAAAAGCGCGTGATCCTGACCGGTGACCACATCGTGGGTGCCCAGTCCGGTTTCGATGAATACAGCCGCCCCCAGGTCAACATCAAGCTCGATGGTCAGGGTGGCAACAAGATGGCCAACTTTACCAAGGACAACGTTGGCAAGGGCATGGCGACCGTCTTCATCGAGTACAAGCCGGTGGGGCAGCCTGGTCTGGACGGCAAGCGTAAGTTCCGCAAGCAGGAGGAGGTGATCAACGTCGCCACCATCCAGTCTCGCCTGGGTAGCCAGTTCCGCATAACCGGGATCGACAACGCCAACGAAGCCCACAACCTGGCGCTGCTGCTGCGTGCCGGTGCCCTGATTGCCCCCATCCAGATCGTCGAAGAGCGCACCATAGGCCCGAGCCTGGGTCAGCAGAACATCGACAGCGGGATGGAAGCCATCGGCTGGGCCATGCTGGTGATCGTGCTCTTCATGGGGATCTACTACCGTGCCTTCGGCTGGGTGGCCAATCTGGCGCTGACCATGAACCTGGTGCTCATCGTCGGTATCATGTCGATGATCCCGGGGGCCACCATGACCCTGCCGGGCATCGCCGGTATCGTGTTGACGCTGGGGATGGCGGTGGATGCGAACGTGCTGATCTACGAGCGTATTCGTGAAGAGATCCGCAATGGTCGCGGGGTGCAGCAAGCCATTCACCTGGGCTTTGACCGCGCCTTCTCCACCATCGCCGACTCCAACATCACCTCGCTCATCACCTGCGTGATCCTGTTCGGTATCGGTACCGGTGCCATCAAGGGCTTCGCCCTGACCCTCGGGATCGGCCTGACGGCGTCCATGTTCACTGCCATCACGGTATCCCGCGCCATCATCAACCTGGCCTGGGGTGGACGGCGCATCGACAAGCTGCCGATCTAAGGAAGAGACATGTTTCAAATTCTACATTTTGAAAAGCCCATCCCCTTCATGCGTTTCGCCAAGCTGGGTATGGTCCTCTCTGCTCTGGTGACGGTGCTCGCCCTCTACGTTCTGTACGATCGTGGCTTGAACTGGGGGCTGGACTTCACCGGCGGTACCACCATCGAGGTGGGGTTCCAGCAGTCGGTGAGCCTGGACAAGATGCACGAGGCGCTGGATCAGCAGAAGATTGACGGGGCGACCCTGCAGTTCTTCGGCTCCAGCCGTGATGTGCTGGTGCGCATGGCCCCGCAAGAGGGCGTCAAGGTCGAGCAGCAGGGCAACGAGGTCCTGGCGGCCGCCAAGCTGGTCGACGAGAGCGCTGTGCTCAAGCGTGTCGAGTTCGTCGGTCCCTCCGTGGGTGACGAGCTGGCCACCGACGGTGCCCTGGCCATGCTGGCCTCCATCATCTGTATCCTGATCTACGTGGCGGTGCGCTTCGAGTGGCGTCTGGCCACGGGGGGCATCCTCTCCCTGGCTCACGACGTGATCATCACCCTCGGCATCTTCGCCTACTTCCAGTACGAGTTCGACCTGACCGTGCTGGCGGCGCTGATGACGCTGGTGGGGTACTCCCTGAACGACACCATCGTTGTGTTCGACCGGGTGCGGGAGAATTTCCGCAAGGTACGCCGTGGGGACACCGCGGAGATCATGGATCTCTCCATGACCGAGACCCTGAGCCGGACCATCATCACCTCGGGGTTGACCTTCGTGGTGGTGGTGGCACTGCTGCTCAAAGGCGGGCCTCTGATCCACGGTTTCTCCATCGCCATGGTGATCGGGGTGGCTTTCGGTACCTACTCCTCCATCTATGTGGCGAGCGCCTCAGCCATGTTCCTCGGGATCAAGCGGGAGCACATGCTGCCGACCCAGGTGGAAAAAGAGGGCGCGGATCAGCAAGAGATCCTGCCGTAACAGACAAGGGCGCCGCAAGGCGCCCTTTCTCTTGTGGCCGGGGTGAGTCATGATGCTCCCCACAACCCAGCATCCATTACCCAAAGCAAGGAGCAAGCCCATGCAACACAATCCCCGTTTTCTGGCCCTGGTAGAGGCCATCCGCCCGCAGGTGCAGGAAACCGATGTGCATCAGATCAAGCGCTGGCAGGATGAGGGCCGAGCATTTCATCTGATCGACGTGCGCGAAGAGAGCGAGTGGGCCAGGGGCCATCTGCCGGGGGCCACCTATCTCGGGCGCGGGGTGATAGAGCGTGACATCGAGACCCGGTATCCGGATCCCGACACCGAACTCTACCTCTATTGTGGTGGGGGATTTCGCTCCATCCTGGTGGCGGATAACCTGCAGAAGATGGGTTATTCCCGGGTCGTCAGCGTCGATGGAGGCTTTCGCGGCTGGAGCGATGCCGGATACCCTGTCGAATCCTGATTTATTTGAGGGAGAGGGGCTGCGCCACATGACAAACGGCCCCGTGATCTTTACCATATGCGGGGTCAAGCGTAAGCGTCGGAGTGTTCATTGAACGTCAGGATAGGGATTGGATACCTCACGGGTATCCTGTTGTTGCTCCCCTTGTGGGGTTGCAGCAGTAGCAGTCAGGTAAAAGCGCCTCAAGTTCCCAAGCCGCAACCCGCTTCACTGGTATTGGCGACCCCCTTGCAGGTCTCCTACCAGAGCGAGTTGGCGTTGGCGCGACTCGGGCAGATGCTCAGTGAAATGGAATTGACGACCGAACAGCGGGCAGAACTCTTCTATGAGCGTGCCGTGGTGTTTGACCGGGTGGGCTTGCGTTCCCTGGCGCGACTCGACTTCAACCGCGCCCTGCGGGAGAAGCCGGATTTTGCCGAGGCCTACAACTTCATCGGTGTCTATCTGGTTCAACAGCAGAACTACGACGAGGCCTATGAGGCGTTCGACTCCGCCCTGGAGCTCGCCCCGGATTACGACTACGCCTATCTCAACCGGGGAATCGCGCTCTATTACGGCAATCGCCCCGAGCTTGCCGCGGCGGATATGAAGCGCTTCTACGAGGCGCAACCAGAAGACCCTTATCGGGTGATCTGGCTCTATCTGGCCGAGCAGAAGCTCAACGGACCGGCGGCCATGAGCCGGATGCGCGAGCGGCTCAACAAGTATGACGACGACGCCTGGAACTGGGATCTGGTGCGCCTCTATACGGGCGACATCAATGCCACCCAGTTGATGAGCAACGTGGTGAAAGGGGTCAAGGACAACAGGGAGCTCGCCGAGCGCCTGTGCGAGACCTACTTCTACCTCGGCAAGTTCGAGCTGGCCAAGGGTAACCGCAAGGAAGCCATCAGCTACTTCAAGCTGGCGCTGGCCAACAACGTCTATGACTTCATCGAGCATCGCTATGCCTTGCTGGAGCTGGAACTGATGGCGCGCAAGCCCCAGCCACCCGTAGCCCAGGGCAAGAGCGGCAAAGCGTGACTAAACGGGTTTGAACCCCATGAAAAAGGCCTCTTGACGAGGCCTTTTTGCTGTCTGGTGACACGGGGTGTACCGCTACTCCACCAGGCTCATGCCGGGGATCTGGCGCCAGTAACCGTTGCAGTCCCGCTCCTGCTGCAGGGGCAGGGGGGCCATCCCCTGTTCGTTGGCCTTGAAGCGCTCCAGCATCGTCAGGGTCTCCATGCCTTCGGGCGAGAGGCGCACCACATCCACCAGACCCTCCATCCCCTTGAGCTCGTTACCCAGGTTGTAGCAGTAACCGGACTGGGTCTGGATGCCGTTGAGGTTGAACACCTTCTGCCCCTCGCGACTGCTGGCAAGTCGCCCGGTGGGGTAGTCGATGCAGGCTAGTTCGCAGTTGTCCTTGGGCCGGTCGAGGGAGCGGGCGGTGAAGCAGCGTGCCGAGTAGGCGAGCGGCAGATGACCATAGGCGAACACCTCCACCTCGAACTGCTGGCGCTCCCTGCCCAGATCCTGATTGAGCTGCATCAGCCAGTCACGGGAGAGCTCCACCGGCATCACCCAGCGCTGCATCCCCTGTTTAAGCAGCATGCGCAGCACGTCGGCGTTGTAGGCGTTGATGGCGGGGCCGCAGACGTACGGCAGCCCGGCTTCACTGGCGAGCTGGACCGCCCCCAGATCGTTGGCCTCGATCATCAGCTCGCCGTTGTCGACCAGCCGCTTTACCTCCTTGAGCTCGGAGGGAGCTGAGATCAGCGCCAGCGTGGAGAGTACCGCCTGCTTGCCGGAGCCTGCCACCTGACGGGCGAGGGCAATCCAGTCATCCACTTTCAGTTCGCGCCGCTTGCTGCAGACGGTTTCCCCCAGATAGACGATGTCGGCCTGGCTGGCGGCCGCCGCCTGATAGAAGGCCTGGGTGTCGGCCTTGGGCCAGTAGAAGAGCAGGGGGCCGAGAGAGAATTTCATGAGCAGTGCTCCTTATTGCCACTGGCGATGATAGGCACCGAGGGTGGTCTGGCTCCCCTCGGAGACGCGGGCGAGCTGGGCATCCCACTCAGCCTTGACTTGATAGGCCTCGGGGTTGGCCTGATAGGCGTCGATGGCGGCGCGCCAGACCCGGGTCACCTGCTCCACATAGGCGGGGCTGCGCTGGCGTCCCTCGATCTTGACCGACTGGATGCCGGTCTGGAACAGCTCGGGCAGGAGGCCGAGGGTGTTGAGGCTGGTGGGCTCCTCCAGCGCGTGATAGGTCTGGCCATCCACCTCGAAGCGCCCCTTGCACAGGGTCGGGTAGCCGGCGTTTTCCCCCGGGCCGTAACGATCGATCAGCACCTCGTTGAGGCGGGATTCGAGGCCGCTCGGGGTCTCTTCCCAGCGCACGAACTTGGCCGGTGAACAGGCGCCGACGGTGTTGGGGCTCTCGCCTGTCATGTAGGAGGAGAGGTAGCAGCGCCCCTCCGCCATGATGCAGAGGCTGCCGAAGGCGAACACCTCGAGGCCGACGTCGGTCTCGCGGGCAAGCTGCTTCACCTGATGCATGGAGAGCACCCTCGGCAGCACCACCCGGCCGACGTTGAAGTGCTGCTGGTAGAAGCGGATGGCAGCGGCGTTGGTGGCGCTGGCCTGGACCGAGACATGTAGCTCCATGTCGGGATGGCGGCGGCTGGCATAATCGAGCACGGCGAGATCGGCGATGATCAGGGCATCGGCACCGAGCGCCACCCCTTTGTCCACGGCCTGCTTCCAACGGGCATCGGAGCCCGGGTGGGCAAAGGTATTGATGGCGATGTGCAGCTTGCGGCCATGCTGGTGGACATAGTCAACCGCTCTTTCCAGCTTGCTGTCGGTGAAGTTGAGCCCGGCGAAGTGGCGGGCATTGGTGTCATCCTTGAAGCCGATGTAGACCGCATCGGCCCCGTTATCCACGGCTGTCTTCAGTGCCGGCAGGCTGCCTGCCGGGCAGAGTAATTCCATCGGGTACGCTCCGAGAGGGCAAAAATGCAAAAGTGGCCCGATTGTATTCATGCTTGCCCTCCCGCTTTTTGACCTGAGGCAGCTTTAGGTGGCTTTACCCTTCTTGAGGTAAGTGGGCACAAGTTTGATTTTCAACAGGATCTTGCCGAAGGGGCTGTGCTTGAATGCGCAAAAAACTGGGAGTTTATCGTGTTTCAACATCTGCAACGTCGCCTGGTCGAACAGGCACCCCGTCTCTTGCGCCACCCCCTCAAGCTGGTGCCCTTCCCTTTGCAACAAAACCTGATGGAGGCCCTGCTGGGCAGGGTGTTCCGGGAGGCCATCGAAGAGGGGGAATTTGCGTTTCTTGCGGGCAAGTGGCTGAAAGTGGAAGTCAGCGATCTGGGGCTATGCTGGTTTATCAGCGAGCAGGAGGGCAAATTGGTAGTGGCGAGGAAGTGTGAGCGCGCCGATGTCTGTTTCAGCGGCAATAGCCAGGATCTTATTCTGATCGCCGGGCGCCGTGAAGACCCGGATTCCCTCTTCTTCCAGCGCCGACTGAAGATAGAGGGGGATACAGAGTTGGGCCTGGAGGTGAAAAATCTGATGGACAGCCTGGATCTGGACGGGCTGGGATTGATGAAATACCCCCTGATGGATCTGGCGACCTTTATCGAGCGGGCCCGCGAGACGCACGTGCCCACTGCCGCGACAATGAGCTGAGCCGTTTTCTTGCCCGAGTGCTGCGGAACAAGTGAACTTGAGCCGCAGTACCCCACTGTCAGCGTGACCACGCAGGGTGGGGATGTATCATCTGTCTGTTTGTGCAGAAATGCCTGGTCGGAAGCGGTGCCAAAATAGCGATTGGTTATGTTACAATTGCGCGCCATTTTTGACTGAAGATTGACTGGGCATGTTGGATCAGATTCGTATCGTGTTGGTAAACACCTCTCACACCGGCAACATGGGATCCGCGGCGCGGGCCATGAAGACCATGGGGCTGACTCAACTGGTGCTGGTCGATCCCCAGGCCCAGCCGGATGAGGAGGCCGTCGCCCTGGCGGCGGGGGCCAGCGATATCCTGGCTCGCGCCCGTATCGTGCCGACCCTGGATGAAGCCATTGCCAACTGTGGTCTGGTCATCGGCACCAGTGCCCGTTCCCGCACCTTGAGCTGGCCCATGCTGGATCCCCGTGAAGCGGGCGAGAAGCTGGTTGCCGAGGGCATGGAGCACCCGGTCGCGCTGGTGTTTGGCCGTGAACGCACCGGCCTCACCAATGACGAACTGCAAAAATGCCACTTCCATGTGGCCATTCCCGCCAATCCAGAATACAGCTCCCTCAATCTGGCCATGGCAGTGCAGACCCTTTGTTACGAGGTGCGGATGCGCTGGCTGGAAGTACAGAACCAGGAGCATTCGGCCCCGGAGGATGAGCGGGTCGAGTACCCCAGCGCCCAGCAACTGGAAGGGTTTTATCAGCATCTGGAGCAGACGTTGCAAAAGACGGGATTCATTGCCGATGACCATCCAGGCCATGTGATGAGCAAACTGCGTCGTCTATTCAACCGGGCCAGACCCGAAGCGGTGGAGTTGAACATCCTGCGGGGCATTCTCACCTCTGTCCAGAAGTCCAGGGCACAGGATTAATCCCGACTGATTTACTCAAGCATATACTTGACTGATTTAGTCGGGTATGTGACCATATGCCACATATTGATTGGTTCGCAAACGGTAAGGCATATGAGACTGACCTCAAAAGGACGTTACGCGGTGACAGCCATGCTCGACGTGGCGTTGCATGCAGAGCAGGGGCCCGTGCCCCTGGCTGATATTTCAGAGCGCCAGGGCATCTCCTTGTCCTATCTGGAACAACTGTTTGCCCGTCTGCGCAAGCATGGTCTGGTGAGCAGCGTACGTGGCCCCGGTGGCGGCTATCGCCTCGGTCTGGCCCCTGGCGAGATCTCGGTCGGTCAGGTGATCACCGCGGTCGATGAATCGGTCGATGCGACCAAGTGCCTCGGCAAAGGGGGCTGCCACGGTGGTACCCAGTGCCTGACCCACTCCTTGTGGCGGGATCTGAGCGAACGCATCTCCAGTTTCCTGGGGGATATCACCCTGGCCGAGCTGGTTGGTCAGGCCGATGTGCGCCGTATCGCCGGCAAGCAAGATGAACAAATGAAGACCGTGTTGTCCCTGGTTGATCGGGCCGAACGCGGTGATGTGAGCTTGAAAGTCCAACTATAAACGTGCTTTCCACGACGAGTCGCTGTGTGACACCGTCGTAACGGAGAAAAAGATGAAACTGCCTATTTACCTTGATTATTCGGCAACCTGTCCGGTGGACCCGCGTGTCGCAGAAAAAATGATGCAGTGCCTCACCATGGACGGCCTGTTCGGCAACCCAGCCTCCCGTTCCCACCGTTTCGGCTGGCAGGCCGAAGAGGCGGTGGATCTGGCCCGTAATCAAGTGGCAGAGCTGATCGGCGCGGACCCGCGCGAGATCGTCTTTACCTCCGGTGCGACCGAGTCCAACAACCTGGCCATCAAGGGCATCGCCCATTTCTACGCCGGCAAGGGCAAGCACATCGTCACCTCCAAGACCGAGCACAAAGCTGTGCTGGATACCTGCCGCCAACTGGAGCGGGAAGGCTATGAGGTGACCTACCTCGAGCCCATGCCCAACGGCCTGTTCACCCTTGAGCAGATCGAAGGCGCCCTGCGTGATGACACCATCTTGGTCAGCATCATGCACGCCAACAACGAGATCGGGGTGGTGCAAGACATCGCTGCCATCGGCGAGCTGTGCCGTTCCCGCAAGATCCTGCTGCACGTGGACGCCGTCCAGAGCGTGGGCAAGATCCCGGTCGACGTGGAAGCACTCAAGGTTGATCTGCTCTCCATGTCCGCCCACAAGGTATACGGCCCGAAAGGCATTGGCGCCCTGTATGTGCGCCGCAAGCCCCGTGTTCGTCTGGAAGCCCAGATGCACGGCGGTGGTCACGAGCGCGGCATGCGCTCCGGCACCCTGGCAACCCACCAGATCGTCGGCATGGGGGAAGCCTTCCGCATCGCCAAGGAAGAGATGGCGAGCGAGAGCCAGCACATCATGGCCCTGCGCCAGCGTCTGTGGGATGGCATCAAGAACATCGAAGAAGTCTATATCAACGGGGATCTGGATCAGCGTGTACCGGGTAACCTGAACGTCAGCTTCGCCTATGTGGAAGGGGAATCCCTCATCATGGCACTGAAGGATCTGGCGGTCTCTTCCGGTTCTGCCTGTACCTCGGCCAGCCTGGAACCTTCCTACGTGCTGCGCGCCCTGGGCCTGAACGACGAGCTGGCACACAGCTCCATCCGTTTCAGCATCGGTCGCTTCACCACCGAAGAAGAGATCGACTACGCAATCAAGCTCATCTGCGACTCCATCGGTCGTCTGCGCGAGATGTCCCCCCTGTGGGAGATGTTCAAGGATGGCGTCGATCTGAACACGGTCGAATGGGCACATCACTGATCCTTGCCAGCATGGCAAGGGTTTGGTGAACAACGGAATTAGCAGGAGTTAGATATGGCTTACAGTGAAAAAGTAATCGACCACTACGAGAATCCCCGCAACGTCGGTGGTTTTGACAAGAACGATCCCAGCGTCGCCACCGGCATGGTCGGTGCACCGGCCTGTGGTGACGTCATGAAGCTGCAACTGAAGATCAGCGACGATGGCATCATCGAAGATGCCAAGTTCAAGACCTACGGCTGTGGTTCCGCTATCGCCTCCAGCTCCCTGGTGACCGAGTGGGTCAAGGGCAAGACCCTGGACGAAGCGGCCGGTATCAAGAACACCGACATCGCCGAAGAGCTGGCGCTGCCGCCGGTGAAGATCCACTGCTCCATTCTGGCGGAGGATGCCATCAAGGCCGCCATCGCCGATTACAAGCAGAAGAAAGGTCTTTAAGGTCCGGAGAGCAGTATGGCCATAACCATGACAGATGCCGCAGCGGCGCGGGTTTCCTCCTTCATGATCAACCGGGGCAAGGGCATCGGCCTGCGCCTCGGCGTCAAGACGACCGGCTGTTCTGGCCTTGCCTATGTGCTCGAGTTCGTGGATGAGCTGGCTGCCGAGGATCAGGTATTTGAGCAGAAAGGCGTCAAGATCATCGTGGATGCCAAGAGCCTGATCCACCTGGATGGCACCGAGCTGGACTTCGTGAAGGAAGGCCTCAACGAGGGCTTCCAGTTCAACAACCCGAATGCCAAGGGCGAATGTGGTTGTGGCGAAAGCTTCAGCGTGTAAGTGGTTCGATTGACAGATCGCCCATGTTTGCAACGCCTCGTAGCCCCAAGGGTGAGCCCTGTTGCGGCGAGTCTCTTGTGATCAACACCTTGCTCATCAACACAGTGGTGTGGACGCCAGTCCATGCCACTGCTTTCAATTTCAAGACGAGTGTGGTTGCACTCCCAGCGCTATTGTCTGAGGACGAAGGATGAATCATTTCGAGCTGTTCGGGCTGGCTGAGGGCTTCGAGCTCGATACTCGCCAACTGGCTGACACCTATCGTCAGCTGCAGACCCAGTTCCATCCCGATCGTTTTGCGACTGCCCCCGAGCGGGAGCAGCTTGCTGCCGTGCAGCGTGCTGCCCAGATCAACGATGCCTTTACCACCCTCAAGGCCCCCTTGCGCCGAGCCGAGTATCTGCTCTCCTTGCGGGGCACCGATATTCGCGGCGAGCAGCAGACACTACAAGATCCTGCCTTTCTGATGCAACAGCTGGAGTGGCGAGAGCGGCTGGCTGATCTCAAGGGCGACGCCGACCCTGAGGGGGCCATCAAGGATTTTCGCCAGGAGATCAGGCATGATCACCAGGCGTTGATGCAACGGCTGACCGACTCTCTCACCAGGGGTGAGGATCTGCAGGCGGCGGATTGCGTTCGCAAGCTCAAATTTGTCGACAAGCTCCTCGAGGAGCTGGAACGATTCGAAGACTCGCTGTTCGAGTCTTGACCCTCTAACGCAGGAATTGTGATTACCCATGGCATTACTGCAAATTGCCGAGCCAGGCCAGAGCGCCGCACCTCACCAGCATAAACGTGCCGTCGGCATCGATCTTGGCACCACCAACTCCTTGGTCGCCGCCGTGCGCAGCGGCCAGGCCGACACCCTCTGTGACGAGCAGGGGCGTGATCTGCTGCCTTCCGTGGTCCATTACCAGGCCGATACCATCCGGGTTGGCTTCGATGCCAAACGTGAGGCGGCCCTCGATCCCCACAACACCATCGTCTCGGTCAAGCGGATGATGGGCAAGGCGCTGACCGACATCGATACCCGCCAGCAGACTTACGAGTTCGTGGCTACCGAGACGGGCATGCCCCAGTTGCGGACCCGCCAGGGGCTGGTCAATCCGGTGCAGGTCTCGGCCGAGATCCTGAAAAAACTGGCCGAGCGCGGTGCCGCGTCCCTCGGGGGAGACCTCGAGGGCGTGGTCATCACGGTGCCAGCCTATTTTGACGATGCCCAGCGTCAGGGTACCAAGGACGCGGCCAGACTGGCCGGTCTGCACGTACTGCGGTTGCTCAACGAACCCACGGCGGCCGCCATCGCCTATGGCCTCGACTCAGGCCAGGAAGGGGTGATCGCCGTCTATGACCTGGGTGGCGGAACCTTCGATATCTCCATCCTGCGCCTGCATCGCGGGGTGTTTGAGGTGATGGCCACCGGTGGCGACTCGGCACTCGGTGGTGACGATTTCGACCATCTGCTGGCGGACTGGCTCAAAGAGCAAGCCGGGTTATCCGGTCAACTCGATGCCCGTACCCAGCGCGAGTTGCTGGATGCGGCGGCCAGCATCAAGCACGGCCTCACCGATGCCGATGCCGTTGTCTGCGCCTTTGCCGGCTGGCAGGGTACCGTCACCCGCAGCCAGTTTGACGAGCTGATCCAGCCCCTGGTCAAACGCACCCTGCAGGCCTGTCGGCGCGCCCTGCGCGATGCGGGTCTCGAGCAGGAAGAGGTACTGGAAGTGGTGATGGTCGGCGGCTCGACCCGGGTGCCGCTGGTGCGCGAGCGGGTGGGTGAGTTCTTCGGCCGCACGCCATTGACCAGCATCGACCCTGACAAGGTGGTGGCCATCGGTGCCGCCATCCAAGCCGACATCCTGGTGGGCAACAAGCCTGATGCCGAGATGCTGCTGCTGGACGTCATCCCGCTTTCCTTAGGGTTAGAGACCATGGGCGGCCTTGCTGAGAAGGTGATCCCGCGCAATACCACCATTCCGGTGGCCCGCGCCCAGGAGTTCACCACCTTCAAGGATGGCCAGACCGCGATGGCCATCCATGTGGTGCAGGGGGAGCGCGAGCTGGTGGCGGATTGCCGCTCCCTGGCCCGCTTCACCCTGACCGGCATTCCGCCCATGGCGGCCGGCGCCGCCCACATTCGCGTCACCTTCCAGGTGGATGCGGACGGTCTACTGTCGGTCAGCGCCATGGAGAAATCCTCCGGCGTGCAGGCCGAGATCCAGGTCAAGCCCTCCTACGGGCTGGGGGAAGATGACATCCTCAACATGCTGAGCGCCTCCATCGCCAATGCCCAGCAGGACATGGACGCCCGCATGTTGGCGGAGCAACAGGTCGAGGCCGACCGGGTGGTCGAGAGTCTCAACGCCGCGCTGGCCGCCGATGGCGAGGCCTTATTGAGCCCCGCCGAGCGGGCCGAGCTGGATGCCGCCATCGCCCATCTGCTGACCATGCGCAGCACGGGCACCACCAACCAGATCAAAGAGGCCATCGAGGCAGCGGATGCTGCCAGTGGCGAATTTGCAGCCCGCCGGATGGATGCCTCCATCCGCAAGGTGCTGACCGGACAAAACGTCAACAAGGTGTGATATGCCAAAACTGATTATTCTGCCCCATCCCGAGCTCTGTCCGGACGGCGCGGCCCTCGAAGGTGCGACCGGTGAAACCATTCTGGATATCGCGCTGCGCAATGGCATCGAGATCGAGCACGCTTGCGAGAAGTCCTGTGCCTGCACCACCTGCCACTGCGTGGTGCGGGAAGGGTTCGACTCCCTCGAGCCGAGCGACGAGCTGGAAGACGACATGCTGGACAAGGCGTGGGGGCTGGAGCCGGAATCCCGTCTCAGCTGCCAGGCCAGACTGGCGGACGAGGATCTGGTGGTGGAACTGCCCAAGTACACCCTGAATCTGGCGTCCGAGCGCCACTGATGACCCCTTAATTACACATGAGTGAATTGCGCGTGCAGCATCTCATGGTGCAGTAATGATATGGTGAAGGCCGTGACCCTTGAGGGAGCGGCCTTTTTTGTGCCCGTGATTTCCCTATTCGTTGATGAAAGTGCCAATAAAAAGGAAGCAAGAGAACATGGCTGACATGATGAACGTAAGGTTGTCGTCCCAGGCTGCCGCCGCCCAGTGGGGCGAGGGTGCCCTGCTCAGTTTCAACGGGGACGAGGCCCATCTCCATCTGGCCGCTGGCCAGGAGAAGGAGGCGCTGCGCGCCATCCAGCGCGGTGCCAGACGCCTCGAGTCGAGCGGCATCAAGCGCATCAAGCTGGTGGGCGAGGGGTGGAATGGGGAGCGTCGTTACGCCTTTGCCCAGGGCTTCTATGCCGCCAAGGGGGTTCGCGAGCTCGATTTTGGTGAACAGAGCGAGCAGGAAGCGGCCGAACTCGCCGCCTTGCTCAAAGCGACCCACTGGGTGCGCGAGGTGACCAACGGCTGCCCGGAAGCCATCTACCCCATGAGCCTGGCGGAGTCCGCTCTGCTGCTCATTCGCAGCCTCGGCGGTGACAAGGTGACCGCCCGCATCACCGCTGGCGAGGCCTTGCGTGAATCGGGTCATATCGGGATCTGGTCGGTGGGCCGTGGCAGTGAGCGCGAGCCGGTGCTGCTGGAGCTCGACTACAACCCGACCGGGGATGCCAACGCCCCTGTGGTCGCGGCGCTGGTGGGCAAGGGGATCACCTTCGATTCCGGCGGCTACTCCATGAAGTCCTCCGACAACATGCTGCCGATGAAGTCCGACATGGGCGGCGCCGCCATGGTGACCGGCGCCCTGGCACTGGCCATCAGCCGTGGCCTGAACAAGCGGGTTAAGCTCATCCTCTGCTGCGCCGAGAACCTGGTCTCCGGCCACGCCTTCAAGCTCGGCGACATCCTCACCTATCGCAACGGCATCTCGGTCGAGATCCAGAACACCGATGCGGAAGGTCGCTTGGTGCTGGCAGACGGCCTGCTGGCTGCGAGCGAAAGCGGGGCTGCCTACATCCTCGACGCTGCCACCCTGACCGGCGCCGCCAAGACCGCGCTGGGCCGCGACTACAATGCCGTGTTTGCCCTTGATGAGGCGGAGCAGGTGCGCGCGCTGGCGGCCGCCAACGCCGAAAACGAGAAGGCCTGGCCGCTGCCGCTCGAACCCTGGCACGCAGGCCAGCTCACCTCGGCCTTTGCCGAGCTGGGCAACGTGGCGTCCGCAGAAGGTACTGCCGGCGCCACCACGGCAGCGGCGTTCCTGTCGCGCTTCGTCCGTGACGAAGGCAAGGGCTGGGTGCACCTGGACCTGGCCGCTTCCTATCAGAAGTCGGGCAATGAGCTCTGGGCGACCGGGGCCAAGGGCCATGGTCTTCGCACGATTGCCCGCTGGCTGCAGGAGGTGTGCGCATGAACGTCTGGTTGAGCCGAGAGTTTGCACCGGCCGAGTGGGGGGAGGGGGCACTGCTCTCCCACCGTGCCGACGGCATGGTGATCCATCTGGTGAGCGCCACTCCCTTGCTGGATATCCAGCAGGCGGCGCGGCGCCTGTGCAGCCAGGGGATCCAGCAGGTGGTCCTGGCTGGCCACTGGGAGCGGGAGCAGCAGTGGGCCTTTGCCCAGGGGATGCAGACGCCCAAGGCGGAAGTGGGGTTGCAGTGGGCCACTTCGTCCGAGGAGGACAGGGAGGAGCTGGAGGCGCGCTGGCTGTGCGGGCGTTGGGTGCGGGAGATGACCAACGCCACTCCGGAGCAGCTGGGGCCGCTGGAGTTGGCGGTCGAAGCCGCTGCCTTCCTCACCGAGCTGGCACCGGACCGGATCAGCCATCGCATCCTCAAGGGAGAGGCGCTGCAACAGGCGGGCTGGGTCGGTCTCTATCAAGTGGGTCGTGGCAGTGACCGCGAGCCCGTGATGCTGGAGCTGGATTTCAATCCGGGCAAGGATCCCAAGGCGCCGGTAGCTGCCGCCCTGGTGGGCAAGGGGATCACCTTCGATTCCGGCGGCTACTCCATGAAGACCTCCCAGGGCATGCTGACCATGAAACACGACATGGGCGGTGCCGCCATCGTCACCGGCGCGCTGGCGCTGGCCATTCTGCGTGGCCTCGACAAGCGGGTGAAGCTCATCCTCTGCTGCGCCGAGAACCTGGTATCCGGCCATGCCTACAAGCTGGGTGACATCCTTACCTACAAGAACGGCACCACGGTGGAGGTGGTCAATACCGACGCCGAAGGGCGTCTGATCCTGGCCGACGGCTTGCAACTGGCCGGCGAGTCTGGTGCGCCGCTCATCATCGACGCTGCCACCCTCACCGGGGCGGCCGTGATGGCGCTGGGGGGGCGTTACAACGCCCTGTTTGGACTGGACAAGGGGCTGGTGAGCCGCGCCATGGCCTATTCGGATGCGGAGCAGGAGCCAGCATGGCCGCTGCCGCTGGAGCCCTGGCATCGCCAGCAGTGCCCGTCCCACTATGCCGACACCGCCAACAGCCGCCCCGTGCCGGGCGGCGGACCGGGGGGGGCCTCCAATGCGGCAGGCTTCCTCTCCCGCTTTGTCCCTGATGAGGGAAGAGGCTGGCTGCATGTCGATCTCGCCGCCTGCTTCAGCGAAAACGGCGACAGTCTGTGGGCGCCCGGGGCCAATACCCTGGGGATGCGCACCATCGCCCATACCCTGATGGCGGAGACGCGCTGAGTCAGTGAACGGCATCACAAGGGCACCTCAGGGTGCCCTTTCCAGTGCTGCTTTGCTGAGCAATTGATACGGTTTTGAGGCATTAGCATGCCGATCGTGCGCAAGCGCACATTTTTTCTCTCTGCCCTGGCACAAGATGAGTCACCATGTTGTTTCAAGGATTCTTTTGTTTAACAAAAAGTTGATTTTTTGTATGTTATTTCGTTTTTTGTTTACGTATAATCGCCGCCGAACATGGATTCCTACAATAAAACTCTGTAGTTAAGGAAAGAACTCAATGGCTATCGAACGTACCTTCTCCATCGTCAAGCCGGATGCGGTCAGCAAGAACCTGATTGGTGCCATTTACAGCCGCTTCGAAAGCGCCGGCCTGAAAGTCATCGCCGCCAAGATGCTGCACCTGACCAGCGAACAGGCCGCCGGTTTCTACGCCGAGCACCAGGGCAAGCCGTTTTATGATGGTCTGGTCGGCTTCATGACCTCTGGCCCCGTCATGGTACAGGTGCTGGAAGGTGAAGACGCCATCCGTCGTCACCGTGAAATCATGGGCGCCACCAACCCGAAAGAGGCCCTGGCCGGCACCCTGCGCGCCTGCTACGCCGAGAGCATCGATCGCAACGTCGTCCACGGCTCCGATGCCCCGGCCTCTGCCGCCCGTGAAATCGCCTACTTCTTCTCCGACGACGAGATCTGCCCGCGCGGCTGATGTTGTCTGCTGGTGACCAAGGGAGCTTCGGCTCCCTTTTGTTTTTTGGTCATCCTACCAATATCCACTTATTCTCCAGGTGGAAAGCTAGACCCATTATTTGTACAATGCCGCCCCCTGACGTAGGTCAGCCGATAATTTATGAAGTGTGTGAGCTGAGGCCCCTGATGAGCGAAACAAAAACCAACCTGCTGGATCTCGACCGGGATGCCATGCGTGCCTTCTTCGTCGAGTTGGGCGAGAAGCCGTTCCGGGCAGACCAGATAATGAAGTGGATCTATCACTTCGGTTGTGATGATTTCGATCAGATGAGCAACGTCAACAAGGCGCTGCGCGAGCGGCTCAAGGCCATTGCCGAGATCCGTGCCCCCGAGATCAGCCGTGAACAGCGCTCCGCCGATGGCACCATCAAATGGGCGCTGCAGGTGGGCGATCAGGAGGTGGAGACCGTCTACATTCCGGAAGCGGACCGCGCGACCCTGTGCGTCTCCTCCCAGGTGGGCTGCGCCCTGGCGTGCACCTTCTGCTCCACCGCCCAGCAAGGGTTCAACCGCAACCTGAAAGTCTCCGAGATCATCGGTCAGATATGGCGTGCCGCCAAAGTGGTGGGTGGCAAGCGCCCCATCACCAACGTGGTGATGATGGGCATGGGTGAGCCGCTGCTCAACCTCGCCAACGTGGTACCTGCCATGAAGCTGATGATGGATGACTTCGGCTTCAGCATCTCCAAGCGCCGCGTCACTCTCTCCACCTCCGGTGTGGTGCCGGCGCTGGACATGCTGGGCGACCAGATCGACGTGGCCCTGGCCATCTCTCTGCATGCGCCGAATGACCAGTTGCGTTCCGAGATCATGCCGATCAACGACAAGTACAACATCGAGTCCTTCCTTGCCGGGGTACGCCGCTATCTGGCCAAGTCCAACGCCAACGGCGGCCGGGTGACCGTGGAGTATGTGCTGCTCGATCACATCAACGACGACATGCAGCATGCCCATGAGCTGGCCAAGGTTCTCAAGGAAACTCCTTGCAAGATCAACCTGATCCCGTTCAACCCCTTCCCGGGCAACCCGTTTGGCAAGCCGAGCAACAGCCGTATCGACCGTTTCTCCAAGGTGTTGATGGAATACGGCCTGACCGTCATCGTGCGCAAGACCCGTGGTGACGACATCGACGCCGCCTGTGGGCAGCTGGTGGGAGAGGTGATCGACCGCACCAAGCGCACCATGAAAAATCGGATGCAACAGGATGGGATTTCCGTCAAAATGGTTTAACTCCTAAGGAAGGTGCGAATAAGTACCCTATGTGCCAAAACTAAAAAGTTTAGCCATTTAATATCAATAATTTAGAATGGTGTGTTTTTGTGCCAAGTGACTTGTTAGCACCTTCCCTTTCCCTAGGTTATTGCTGGACATGGCCGAGCTTTCCATGAAAGATGGCAAGCTTCCTGATGTCCAGTCTTACCTCGCGCGCTTTGCCGATGTGGCAGAGGAGAACGAGGAGAGCCTCTGGCTCCGGCTGCGGCTGGCCCAGGCCATGGACAAACCGGCATTACTTCACCAATTCGGGACTGAGCTGGTAAGGCAATATCCCACTTCGCAACAAGCCAAGCGTTACTTAGCCAATGACTACTGAACAGCCACACGATTTCCAAGACGACTCCCAGGCAGCGGGCCCAGGCCAGCTGCTGCGCAACGCCCGTGAACAGCTCGGCTGGACCCGGGAACAGGTTGCGTCCCGCATTCACCTTCGTCTGACCCTGATCGCCGCCATCGAAGCGGATACCTATGACAAGCACACGTCCCATACCTTCATTCGTGGCTATCTGCGGGCCTATGCCAAGCTCGTGGGCATCCCCGAGGAGACCATCCTCGCCGCCTACGAAAAGCTGGGGCTGACTCCCCCCGACAACATCGACATGCAGAGCTTCTCCCGTCGCTCCCGCCAGCAGGCCAATGACAGCCGGCTCAAGGTGGTGACCTGGCTGGTGATCCTGGTGCTGATCGGGCTCTCCGTCGCCTGGTGGTGGCAGAGCACGGCGCGCCGCTCTGCCGGTGACGACGCCCTGGCGGCGACCGAGATGAGCGCGACCGTCAATACGCCGGAAGCGAATGTTGCCCCCGCCGTGGAGGTCGCCGAGCCCGTGCTGCCCGTAGCGTCCGATGCCGTGTCCACCCAGGTTGTGGTGAGCGGTGCCACCGCAACCCTGCCTGTGGTCGCTACGGATGCCAGCGCAGCCGTCCCGACGGACGTTTCCGGTGCGGTCTCGACTGCCGAGAGCACGACCACCGAGCCCGCCAAGGCGCCCCAGCTCAAGATGAGCTTCACCGCCGATTGCTGGCTGGATGTCAAGGATGCCAACGGCAAGACCCTGTTCAGTGGTCTGAAGAAGGCGAACGACGAGCTTGTGCTGGAAGGACCCGAGCCACTCAGATTCATCATTGGCGCGCCCATGGCGGTCAATCTCGAATATCAGGGCAAGTCCTTCGACATGAGCCGTTACAACAACGGCCGGACTGCCCGCTTCTCACTGCCGCAGGAGTAATCAGTCCGCCATGTCTGTTCACGAAAAGCCCGCACACGAATCACCCATCGTTCGTCGCAAATCCAGACAGATCATGGTCGGCAACGTGCCGGTTGGGGGCGATGCCCCCATCACGGTACAGACCATGACCAACACCAAGACCACGGACGTGGCCGCTACCGTCGAGCAGATCCAGCGGATCGAGCGGGTCGGCGCCGACATCGTCCGGGTCTCCGTCCCCACCATGGAGGCGGCGGAAGCGTTCAAGCTCATCAAGCAGCAGACCCGCATCCCCATCGTGGCCGACATTCACTTCGACTACCGCATCGCCCTCAAAGTGGCCGAGTACGGGGCCGACTGCCTGCGCATCAACCCGGGCAACATCGGCAACGAAGAGCGGGTGCGTGCGGTGGTGGATTGCGCCCGTCACTACAACATCCCCATCCGCATCGGTGTCAACGGCGGTTCCCTTGAGCGTGATCTCCAGGAGAAATATGGCGAACCGACCCCGGAGGCGCTGCTGGAGTCCGCCATGCGCCACGTGGATTACCTGGATCGCCTCGACTTCCAGAACTTCAAGGTGAGCGTGAAGGCGTCCGATGTCTTCCTGGCAGTCGGTGCCTATCGCCTGCTGGCCAAGCAGATCGATCAACCCCTGCATCTGGGCATCACGGAAGCGGGCGGTTTTCGCGCCGGCGCGGTCAAGTCCGCCATCGGCCTTGGCATGTTGCTGAGCGAGGGGATTGGCGACACCCTGCGCATCTCCCTGGCCGCCGATCCGGTGGAAGAGGTGAAGGTGGGCTTCGACATCCTCAAATCCCTGCGCATCCGTTCCCGCGGCATCAACTTCATCGCCTGTCCCTCCTGCTCCCGTCAGGAGTTCGACGTCATCGGCACGGTCAACGCCCTGGAAGAGCGGCTCGAAGACATCATCACCCCGATGGATGTCTCCATCATCGGCTGTGTGGTGAACGGTCCGGGGGAGGCGCTGGTTTCCGATCTCGGCCTTGCGGGGGCCGCCAACAAGAGTGCCTTCTACGAGGGGGGCCAGCGGGTCGACCGGCTCGACAACAAGGATTTGATCCCGACCCTGGAGCGTCGCATCCGTGCCCGGGCCGCCATGCTGGATCCGGCCAACCAGATCCAGGTGGACAAAGGTTGAACCATGACGGGGCCACCTGGGGTGGCCCCGGCTTTAGGTTGTTGATTTTACATCCCGCATCCGGGCACCCGATTTTACCTCGGGGTCGAAAATCCCTATAATGCGGCCAAATTTTACCTCTTTTTCTCGAGTATCAACGTGGCAAAACAGATCCAAGCTATTCGCGGTATGAATGATTGCCTGCCGGAGCAGAGCCCGGTATGGCAGAAAGTAGAACAGATCCTGCGCCAGGTCGTGGCCAGCTATGGCTACAGCGAAGTGCGCATGCCCATCGTCGAGCAGACCCATCTGTTCAAGCGTGCCATCGGTGAAGTGACCGACGTGGTCGAAAAAGAGATGTACACCTTTGAAGACCGCAACGGCGACAGCCTGAGCCTGCGTCCGGAAGGGACCGCCAGTTGCGTGCGTGCCGGCATCGAGCACGGTCTGCTTTACAACCAGGAACGCCGGATGTGGTACATGGGCCCCATGTTCCGTCACGAGCGTCCCCAGAAAGGTCGCTATCGCCAGTTCCACCAGTTCGGGGTCGAGCTGTTCGGCATCAACGGGCCGGACATCGATGCCGAGCTCATCATGCTGACTCACCGCCTGTGGCGTCTGTTCGGCATCAGCGATCACGTCACCTTGCAGCTCAACACCCTCGGCCAGAGCAGCGAACGTGCCGCCTATCGCGATGCCCTGGTCGCCTATCTGGAACAGTACAAGAGCGAGCTGGACGAAGAGAGCCAGCGCCGCATGTACAGCAACCCCCTGCGGGTGCTCGACTCCAAAGACGAAAAAGTGCAGGCCATCCTGGCAGGTGCTCCCCGTTTGTTCGACCACCTGGGCGAAGAGAGCCTGGCTCACTTCGAAGGGCTCAAGCGCCTGCTCACGGCGGCCGGCATCCAGTTCGAGGTGAACGAGCGTCTTGTGCGCGGCCTCGACTACTACAACCTGACCGTGTTCGAGTGGGTGACCAACAGCCTGGGGGCCCAGGGCACCGTCTGTGCCGGTGGTCGCTACGACGGCCTAGTGGAGCAGCTCGGTGGCCAGCCGACCCCGGCAGTGGGTTTCGCCATGGGCATGGAGCGTCTGGTGCTGATGCTTGAAACCCTCGAGCTCAATGCTGACATCCGCCCGGCGGTGGATGTCTATCTCTGCATGGTGGGTGAGGGGACTGAACAGGCTGGCTTTGCCCTGGCAGAGCGCCTGCGCGATGCCCTGCCGGACTTGCGCCTCATGAGCCACTGCGGCGGCGGCAACTTCAAGAAACAACTCAAGCGTGCCGACAAGAGCGGCGCGGCCATTGCCCTGATCCTTGGGGAGACCGAGGTGCAAAGCGGGGAGATCACCATCAAATATCTGCGTGGCCAGGCCGAGCAACAGACCGTCTCGGTCGATGCCGCCATCGCCCTGCTGGCAGCGAAAGGAGAGTAAGCTGTGGAAGTGTATACCACTGAAGAACAACAGGTTGAGGTCATCAAGAGCTGGTGGAAAGAGAACGGTACCTCGGTGATCGCCGGGACCGTGATCGGTTTGGTCGGCCTCTTTGGCTGGCGCTACTACAACGAGATGCAGCAGAACAACCAGGAAGCCGCCTCCCAGGCTTACAACGAGATGACCGCCCAGCTCGCCAAGGGGGACGACGCCGCCCTGGAGCTGGCAAAGAGCTTCATTACCGCTCACAAGGGTGACGCCTATGCCGAGCTGGCCGCTCTGCAACTGGCTGCGGCCGCCGTCAAGGCGGGCAAGCTGGATTTGGCTGCCGAGCAGCTGACCCAGGTGGCCGCCAGTGGCGACGACAGCATCAAGCCCATCGCCGCCCTGCGTCTGGCCCGGGTCCTGAGCGATCAGGGCAAGGCAGACGAGGCCCTGGCCCAGCTTGGCAAGATCAACAACGACGCCTTCAAGGCCCAGGTGGCGGAAGTGCGCGGCGACATCCTGCAAAAGCAGGGCAAGGCCGAAGAAGCGCGCGATGCCTATCAGGCGGCGGCGGATGCCGGCGGCCTGCAGAGCAGCGCCGAACTCAAGCTGAAGATGGATGATCTGGCGCTGCCAGCCGTCACTGCGGGCGAGGCTCCGGATGCGTAATCTGTACAAGCGAATGGCGCTGGGGGTGGCTGTCTCCTTCGCCTTGCAGGGCTGCTCCCTGTTCAGTTCGGAAGAAGATCTCAACCCCATGGCACCCCTGCCCAAGGTCGAGTCCGCGTTCACTGCCGATACGGCATGGTCCTCCTCGGTTGGGGATGGCATCGGCGACTTCTACTCCCAGCTCAAGCCGGTGGTGGAAGAGGACCGCATCTATGCAGCGGCCCGCGATGGCGATGTGACCGCCTTCGAGCGCGAGAGCGGCAAGGAGCTGTGGAGCGTGGATCTGGCAGATCTGCCCATCAACGCCGACAAGCGCAGTGCCCGTCTCTCCGGCGGCCTGGTTTCCCGCTACGGCAAGCTGTTCCTCGGGTCCGAAAACGGGGTGGTCTACGCCCTGAACGAGGCCAACGGCGAAGTGCTGTGGCAGACCACGGTGCCGGGGGAAGTGGTGGCGAGCCCCGCCGTCGAGGATGGCCGCGTGGTGGTGCTGACCACCTCCGGTCGCCTGGTGGCGCTCGATACCGACGAGGGCAAGCTGCAGTGGACCCTGTCCGAAGAGCAGCCGCCCCTGACCCTGCGCAGTGCCGGCGCCCCCATCATCACCAACGGTGCCGTCATCTATGGCCGCGCCGATGGCAAGGTTGGCATCGCCCTGCTGAGCAACGGCCAGCCGGTGCGTCAATCCAAGGTGGCTGACCCGCGCGGCGCCACCGAGCTGGATCGGATGGTGGACGTCGATACCAGCCCGCTGATTGCCGGTGATGAGCTCTACGCCATCGCCTACAACGGCCAGTTGATGGCGCGCAAGCTGATGAGCGGCGACGAAGTGTGGAAGCGCAAGTATTCCGGTTATCGCGACATGGCGGTGACCGGCAATGCCATCGTGCTGACCGACAGCCGCAGCCATCTGTTTGCGGTCGATCGTCGCAACGGTCTCGAGCTGTGGTCCAACACCCAGCTGGAAAACCGCACCGTGACCGCCCCCGTCATCCTGGGTGACTATGTGGTGGTCGGCGATGTGGAAGGTTACCTGTATTGGCTGGACCGTACCGACGGGACCATCAAGGCCATGCAGCAGCTCGACAGCAGTGGTCTCTATGCCGCTCCGCTGGTGGAGGGTGACACCCTGTATGTGCAGAGCCGTGACGGCAAGTTGTACGCCCTCAAGCGTCCTTGATCGTCCGATAATGTGAATATCCGGCTCCTGGTCTTCGGACCCGGAGCCTTTGTCGTCTTGAGAATGAGGCTTTTATGACTCCTGTAGTTGCCCTGGTGGGCCGCCCCAACGTGGGGAAATCCACCCTGTTTAACCGCCTGACCCGTACCCGGGATGCCCTGGTTGCCGACTTCCCCGGCCTGACCCGGGACCGCAAATATGGCCAGGCGAAGCTGGGCGAGCTGGAATTTATCGTGGTCGATACCGGCGGTATCGATGGCACCGAGGAGGGGATCGAGCTGAAGATGGCTGAGCAGTCCCTGCTGGCCATCGAAGAGGCCGATGTGGTGCTCTTCATGGTGGATGCGCGCGCCGGTCTGACTGCGGCGGATCAGGCCATCGCCGAGCACCTGCGCAAGACCCACAAGAAGGTGTTTCTGGTGGCCAACAAGACCGACGGCATCGACGGCGATTCCGCGGTGTCCGAGTTCTACGGTCTGGCCCTGGGCGAGGTCTACCAGATGGCGGCCGCCCACGGCCGTGGCGTACTGAGCCTGCTGGAGCTGGCCCTGGCCCCTCACCTCGAGACCCTGGTCGGCTCTGCCACCGAGGCACAAGAGGAAGAGGAGCTGGAGGAGTTCGACGAAGAGGCCCTGCTGCGCATGGTGGCTGCCGGTGAGCTCGACACCCGGGAAGACACCAAGGAGACGCCGTTCGCCGACCTGCCCATCAAGTTCGCCATCGTCGGTCGTCCCAACGTCGGCAAGTCGACCCTGACCAACCGCATGCTGGGTGAAGATCGGGTCATCGTCTACGACATGCCGGGTACCACCCGCGACTCCGTCTACATCCCCATGGAGCGCGACGATCAGAAATACGTGGTCATCGACACCGCCGGCGTGCGTCGCCGTGGCAAGGTGCACGAGACGGTGGAGAAGTTCTCCGTCATCAAGACGCTCAAGGCGATTGAAGATGCCAACGTCTGCCTGCTGGTCATTGACGCCCGGGAGACCATCACGGATCAGGACTTGAGCATCCTCGGCTTCGTGCTCAACAGCGGCCGCTCCGTGGTACTGGTGGTCAACAAGTGGGACGGCCTGGATCAGAAGGTGAAAGAGGACGTCAAGAACGAGCTGGACAGACGCCTGGGCTTCATCGACTTCGCCCGGGTGCACTTCATCTCCGCCTTGCACGGCAGTGGCGTCGGTCACCTGTTCGAATCCATCAACGAGGCTTACGAGTCCGCGACTCGCCGCACCAGCACCGCCATGCTGACCCGCATCATGCAGATGGCCCAGGAAGATCACCAGCCGCCCATGGTGAACGGTCGCCGGGTCAAGCTGAAGTATGCCCACGCCGGTGGTTACAACCCGCCGCGCATCGTGATCCACGGCAACCAGTTGAACGACCTGCCTGACTCCTACAAGCGCTACCTCATCAACTACTTCCGCAAGTCGTTGAAGATCATGGGGACCCCGATCCGGGTGGAGTTCCAGGAGTCGGTCAACCCGTTCGAGGGCAAGAAGAACACCCTGACCCTGAGCCAGGAACGCCAGCGCAAGCGCCTGCTCAAGGCCAAAGCGAAGAAATAAAGCCCTGCGGCTGCCCTTACCGGCAGCCGTTTTTATTGGTGGCCCTCCTCAGGGCAGACAAACCGGGGGAGGGGCTGCGAGTGACGCCGGTGCACAGTGACGTAACAGAGGAGTCGAGAAGAGAATGAACACGCTGACCTGCCCTGCCTGTCAGGGTGAACTGGACAGCCGCAGCCGCGAGACGACGTGTGGCCAGTGTCAGGCCCATTATCGCATCCGGGCCCTGTGTCCTGCCTGCGGGCAGGAGCTGGAGCGGCTTCGGGCTTGCGGCGCGGTGGATTATTTTTGCAACCACTGCAACACCCTGGCCTCCAAGCGCACCGTTCTGTTTGAAGCGCAGCCTGACAAGGCATAAAAAAACCCGGCTGATGCCGGGTTTATACTGTGTGCTCCGCTATCAGCAGCGTGAAGGAGCGGTTTCTGTGCCAGATCTTGCGTTTCATGTCGGCCAGCTTGAGCTTGCGTCTCGGGCTCCAGGCACATTTGGTTTTTCGGGCCAACATGGCTCTTCTGCGTGCTCGCATCCTGTTCTCCTCCCTGGTCTTGCGTGGGGCCGAAAGGGCCCTTGGCAGGAACTGCAACGCAATGAATACATTGCAATAAGTTCGCTCCAGCGCCCCTCGTATACCCAAGGATGGTAACAGAGAACAGGGCAGGAAAACACACCCCCGGCGAGGCTAGGGGGTGATGATCTGTTTGACCACTTCGGCGATGATGGCCGGACGCTGCGCCGGCACGTCCGGCTCGCTGCTGTCGTCCTCGTCCAGCTCCTCCCGACGATGGGCCTTCTGCTGTTCGTTGTCGAGCCAGAGCAGGCTCTGGTAGTACTGGCGCACGTTGTTGACATAGTTGCGCGCCTCGCCGCCACGGGCATAGCCATAGCGCACCTTGCGATGCCAGCGTGACTGCTGCAACAGGGGCAGCACCTCTTTCACGTCGCTCCAGGCGTCCGGATTCTTGCCCAGCTCCTTGGTCAGGCGGCGGGCATCCATCATGTGGCCGTAGCCGATGTTGTAGGCGGTGAGGGCAAACCACACTTTCTCGTCCGCCGGGACCGAGTCGGGCACCTTCGCCATCATCTCCTGCAGGTAGCGGGCGCCCCCTTTGATGCTCTCTTCCGGGTGGGTGCGATCGTTTACCCCCATCGCCTTGGCGGTCGGGCCGGTGAGCATCATCATGCCGCGCACCCCGGTGTAGGAGCGTGCCTGGGGATCCCAGTGGGATTCCTGATAGCTGATGGCGGCCAGCAGCCGCCAGTCGATATCCTTGGCGTGGGTCTGGAACAGCGCCTGGTACTTGGGCAGCAGGCTCTTGGCCCGTTGCAGGAAGGTACGGGTGTCGACGAAGTCGAAGTTCTGCACGTGGCCGAAGTACTTCTCGTCGAGCTTGGCGATGGCGCCATCCATGAAGCGCTGACCGAAGAAGTCGATGATGCTGGCGTAGAGGCTGTCGTCGGGCAGCTTGGTCATGGCCCAGGCCACGGTCTGCTTGCTGGCGAGGGTCAAGCCATCGGTGAGTTCGGGGTAGTAGCGCTGGGTACGGGCCAGTATGGTGTCCTGCACCACCGTGTAGTCCACCTTGCCGTCGGCCACCTGCTTGAGCAGCTCTTCCACGTCCGCATCCCGATTGGTGCTCCACTTCAGGTTGGGGTACTGCTTGGCCAGCTCCTTCATCAGGTCCTCGCCGGTGGAGCCCGCCGGCACCACTATGCTGCCCTTGATGTCACCGAGGTTCTTGGGCCTGGGGGAGCCGTTGCGATAGACCAGCTTGGGGGAGACCTGGTAGAAGCCGGGGCCGAAGCGGAACAACTTGCGCCGCTCCGGGGTCACGACGATGGCGGCGGCGGCGAGATCCAGCTTGCCCTTTTGCAGTTGCTCGACCAGCTCGGCGGTGCTGTAGGCCGGTACTATGGTCAGCTTGACCCCCAGCCAGTCTGCGTAAAGCTGCGCCAGCTCGTAGTCGAACCCCAGTGCGGTGTCGTCACGCTGGTAATAGGAAGTGGGGCCATAGAGGGTGCCAACCCGGATCTCGCCTCGCTGGCGGATCTGCTCCAGTTGGCTGGAGGGGTGGTAGAAGTCGCAACCGGCCAGGGCCAGCGTCAACATCATCCCGATGAACAGTCGAAAAATGCAGCGCAAGTAGGTGAGTACCCTTGTTGAAAAAATCGGCATTTGTCAAAAAAGAGGCACCTTTATACCAGAGAGTATGAAGGGAGTCACACCGCGCGAGATGAGAAAAACGTTTGTTCAGGATGGGCCTGATCCCTATAATACGCGCGTCTCAAATCCCCCCACACTCTAAAACTTGGTGAGAAAGGTATATGGAAATCTTGCGTGGTGCCCCAGCACTGTCTGAGTTTCGTGTCCACAAGCTGCTGCAGAGCTGCGCACAGAGAGGAGTAGAGATAGCAAGCGTCTATGCGGAATACGTGCATTTTGCCGAGCTGACGAGCCCGCTGTCGCCCCCCGAGCGAGCGACCTTGGGCCAGCTTCTGCGCTACGGCCCGACCATCCCGGAACACACCCCCAGCGGTCAGCTGTTCCTCGTTACCCCCCGCCCCGGCACTATCTCCCCCTGGTCTTCCAAAGCAACCGACATCGCCCATAACTGCGGCCTGAAACAGGTCAAGCGGCTGGAGCGCGGCATTGCCTATTACGTGCAGGCCAAGGGTGAGCTGAGCGTGGCCCAGCGCAGCGAGATCGCGGCCCTGCTGCACGATCGCATGATGGAAGTGGTCTTTGCCGAGATGAACGAGGCCGCCGCCCTGTTTGCTCACCACGAGCCGCGCCCCTTTACCCAGGTAGATGTGCTGGGTGGTGGTCGCGCCGCCCTGGAAGAGGCCAACGTGACCCTGGGTCTGGCCCTGGCCGATGACGAAATAGATTACCTGGTGACCAACTTCACCCGGCTGGGTCGCAATCCCAACGACATCGAGCTCTACATGTTTGCCCAGGCGAACTCTGAGCACTGCCGTCACAAGATCTTCAACGCCGACTGGACCATCGACGGCAAGCAGCAGCCCAAGTCGCTGTTCAAGATGATCAAGAACACCTTCGAGCAGACGCCGGATCATGTCCTGTCTGCCTACAAAGACAACGCCGCGGTGATGGAAGGCAGCCAGGGTGGCCGCTTCTTCCCGAGCCCCGCCAATGGTGAGTACCAGTATCACCAGGAGCGCGTCGACATCCTGATGAAGGTGGAGACACACAACCACCCGACCGCCATCTCTCCCTTCCCGGGTGCCGCCACCGGCTCCGGCGGCGAAATCCGCGACGAGGGTGCGACAGGCCGCGGTGCCAAGCCCAAGGCGGGCCTGGTGGGCTTCTCCGTCTCCAACCTGCGCATCCCTGGTTTCGAGCAGCCCTGGGAGCAGGACTTCGGCAAGCCGAGCCGCATCGTCAGTGCCTTTGACATCATGCAGGAAGGTCCCCTTGGCGGCGCCGCCTTCAACAACGAATTCGGTCGCCCTGCCATCCTGGGTTACTTCCGTACCTTCGAAGAGCAGGTGCCGAGCCACAACGGCGTCGAGGTGCGCGGCTACCACAAGCCCATCATGCTGGCGGGTGGCATCGGCAACATCCGCAGCGAGCACGTTCAGAAAGGGGAGATCCCGGTGGGGGCGGCCCTCATCGTGCTGGGTGGTCCGGCCATGAACATCGGCCTGGGTGGCGGAGCCGCCTCCTCCATGGCGTCCGGTCAGTCTGCCGAAGATCTCGACTTCGCCTCCGTGCAGCGTGACAACCCCGAGATGGAGCGTCGTTGCCAGGAAGTGATCGACCGCTGCTGGCAACTGGGGGACGACAACCCCATCGTCTTCATCCACGACGTGGGCGCCGGTGGTCTCTCCAACGCCATGCCGGAGCTGGTGAGCGACGGGGATCGCGGTGGTCGCTTCGACCTGCGTGCCATCCCGAACGACGAGCCGGGCATGAGCCCGCTGGAAGTCTGGTGCAACGAATCCCAGGAGCGCTATGTGCTGGCCGTGGCCCAAGACAAGCTGCCTCTGTTCAAGGCCCTGTGCGAGCGCGAACGCGCCCCCTATGCCGTCATCGGCACCGCCACCGAAGAGAAGCATCTCACTCTCTCTGATGATCACTTTGACAACCAGCCCATCGATCTGCCGCTGGACGTGCTGCTTGGCAAGGCGCCCAAGATGCACCGCGACGTGCAGAGCCTGCCCGCCCAGGGCAAGGCGCTGCAACTGGACGGCATCACCCTCAGCGACGCCGCCGAGCGCGTGCTGCGTCTGCCCACCGTGGCGGAGAAGTCCTTCCTCATCACCATCGGCGATCGCACTGTAACGGGCCTGGTCAACCGCGATCAGATGGTCGGCCCCTGGCAGATCCCGGTGGCTGACTGCGCCGTTACCGCCGCGACCTACGACAGCTACCACGGTGAAGCCATGTCCATGGGCGAGCGCACCCCGGTGGCGCTGCTCTCTCATGCCGCCTCCGCCCGCATGGCGGTGGCCGAGGCCTTGACCAACCTGGCACCGGCCAATATCGGCTCCCTCAAGCGGGTCAAGCTCTCCGCCAACTGGATGTCCGCAGCCGGCCACCCGGGGGAAGATGCGGGTCTCTACGAAGCCGTGAAAGCGGTGGGCGAAGAGCTCTGCCCGACCCTTGGCATCACCATCCCGGTGGGCAAGGACTCCATGTCCATGAAGACCCGCTGGCAGCAGGACGGGGAAGAGTGCAGCGTCACCTCGCCGCTCTCCCTGCTTATCTCGGCGTTTGCCCGGGTCGAGGACGTGCGCAATACCGTGACCCCGCAACTGCGCACCGATCTCGGTGAGACCGACCTTATCCTCATCGACCTTGGCAACGGCAAGCAGCGCCTCGGCGCCTCAGCCCTGGCCCAGGTTTACCGCCAGCTTGGGCAAAGCGCCCCGGATCTGGACAACCCGGTTCAGCTCAAGGGCTTCTTCAACGCCATCCAGGCGCTGGTGGCGGATCGCAAGCTGATTGCCTACCACGACCGCTCCGACGGCGGCCTCTTCGTCACCCTGACCGAGATGGCGTTTGCCGGTCACTGCGGCCTTGACATCCAGCTCGATCGCGTGGGTGGCGACCTGCTGCCGGCCCTGTTCAACGAGGAGCTGGGTGCCGTCATCCAGGTTCGTCGCGAAGACAAGGAAGCGGTGCTGACCCTGCTGGCCGGTCACGGTCTGGCAGCCTGCTCCCACGTGCTGGGCACGGTGCGCGAAGACGACCTCATCCTGTTCCAGCGTGCCGGCAGCGAGGTTTATCGCGCCAGCCGCACCGCCCTTCGCACCATCTGGGGCGAGACCAGCTGGCAGATGCAGCGCCTGCGGGACAACCCGGAGTGCGCCGATCAGGAGCATGCCGCCCGCCAGGACGCCACCGATCCGGGTCTGCAGGCCAGGCTCACCTACAACCCGTCCGACGACGTGGCCGCGCCCTATATCGCTCGCGGGGTTTCTCCCCGTCTGGCGGTGCTGCGCGAGCAGGGGGTCAACTCCCACGTGGAGATGGCGGCCGCCTTTGACCGCGCCGGCTTCACCGCTGTCGACGTGCACATGAGCGACATCCTCGAGGGGCGCATCAAGCTGGAAGATTTCCAGACCCTGGTGGCCTGTGGCGGCTTCTCCTACGGCGACGTGCTGGGGGCGGGTGAAGGCTGGGCCAAGTCCATCCTGTTCAACGACAACGCCCGTGAGCAGTTCCAGCGCTTCTTCGAGCGCGGCGATACCCTCTCCCTGGGGGTGTGCAACGGCTGCCAGATGATGTCCAACCTGCGTGACCTCATCCCGGGGGCCGATCTCTGGCCGCGCTTCGTGCGCAACCGCTCCGAGCGCTTCGAGGCGCGCTTCAGCCTGGTGGAAGTGCAGGACTCCCCGTCCGCCTTCTTCGCCGGGATGGCGGGCTCCGTGATGCCGATTGCCGTCTCCCACGGGGAAGGGCGCGTGGAAGTGCGCGATGCCGCTCACCTGGCTGCGCTGCAACAAAGCGGTCTGGTGGGGCTGCGTTTCGTGGACAACCGCGGCAACGTCACCGCGCAATACCCGGCCAACCCCAACGGCTCCCCTGACGGTATCACCGCGGTGACCAGTGCGGACGGTCGCGCCACCATCATGATGCCGCACCCGGAGCGGGTGTTCCGCACCGTGGCCAACTCCTGGCACCCGGACAACTGGGGTGAGGATGGCGCCTGGATGCGCATGTTCCGCAATGCTCGGGTTCGCCTGGGTTAAGCGCCAGCAAGAAACCAAAAAACGGCCCTTGTGGCTAATGCCGATCAGTTAAGGATCCATTGACCGATCCTCAGGCTGTGTAAGAATCCGAAACTCCTTGTTGGGTTTCGG
>NZ_JAPDBZ010000020.1:0-42864 GCF_027705505.1 Aeromonas sp. QDB56 | reverse complement strand
TTCGACAAGGGTAAGGTGTTCAATCAACGTCATAGCGCGTGCCTCCTGCATGGAGACGCGATTAGATCACAGACGATCTGCCTGTTCAAATTTCATTAACAAAGTGCGATCCCGCCCTGGTGCCACCCCCAACCAGATCCCCAGCATATGACGGCCTCCCTTCCCTTTGGCGTCTCGTTGCTTTCACACTATGGCTCAGAAAACAGATAGATAGCAGCTTAGCACTGGGCAATGGCGCTCTGCACCCGTTTATCCGAGATAGGGTATGGCGTCCCCAGTTGCTGGGCGAAGAAGGAAACTCGCAGCTCCTCGATCATCCAGCGGATATTGGCCACCTCGGCCGGGATCAGCTGGGATTTGGGGATCTTGGCGAGCAGTGCCTTGTACTCCGACTCCACGCTGTGCACCTTGAGCATGTAGACCCGATCCCGGTTGGGATCGATGGCGAGCTTCTCGAGCCGCCGCTCGATGGCCCGCAGGTAGCGCAGCAAGTCAGGCAGCCGCTGCCAGCCGGTCTCGGTGACAAAGCCCTTGTGAATGAGGTTACCCAACTGCTGCTGGATGTCCGACATGGCAAAGGCGGTGTCGAGCTGCATCTTGCCCTTGAGCCGTTTCTTGATCTCATGGGAGAGGGTCAGCACGGCTTCCACCTGTTTGGCCACCTCCACCACCGCATCGTTGAGCTCGGCGCGGACATACTCCTTGAGCGCCTCGAAACCGGCCTCGTCCCAAGCCATGCCGCCGTGCTGCTCAATCAGCTTGTCGCAGCCGCAGGCGATGCAGTCGTCAATCAGCTCGGCCACCTTGCCAAACGGGTTGAAATAGAGCCCGAGCTTGGCCTTGTTGGGCAACTTCTCCTGCAGATACTTGATGGGAGATGGCACGTTGAGCAGCACCAGCCGGCGTTGGCCTGCCCACATCAGCTGCTGCTGCACCACAGGGCTCTCCACCAGCTGGATGGCGACCGAATCTTTCTCGTCTACCAACGCCGGATAGGCCTTCACCTCGAACCCACCGCGCTTCTGACTGTACTCTTGCGGCAGTTCGCCAAAGCTCCACAGGGTGAGGCCAGACTGCTCGATATCATCGTCCGCCACTTGTGACAGAGTCTCCTGCACCTTGCCGCGCAGCGACTCTTTCAATGCCTCCAGATCCTTGCCTTCCGCCACCTTCTTGTGCTTGTCGTCCACCACACGGAAGGTGAGTTTCAGGTGATCGGGCACCGCAGCCCAATCCCAGGATTCACGGGGCACGGTCACGCCGGTCATGCGGCGCAGCTGACGCTCCATCTCGTCCAACAGCGGCCCCTGCTCGGGGTTGATACTGGCGAGCAACGCATCGGCATAATTGGGGGCCGGCACGAAGTTCTTGCGCATCGGCTTGGGCATCGACTTGATGAGGGCCACCAACAACTCGTGACGCAGCCCGGGGATCAGCCACTCGAACCCCTTCACCTCCACCTGATTCAGGAGCGGCAGCGGGATATGCAGGGTCACGCCATCCGCCGCCTCCCCCGGCTCGAACTGATAGGTCAGCTTGAGCTTGAGGCGCCCCTGCTGCCAGAAGTTGGGGTAGTCGAGATCGCTGATGTGGGCCGCATCCCCCTTCATCAACATCTCTTTCTCGAAGTTGAGCAGCTCGGGATCCTGCTTTTGCGCCTCCTTCCACCACTTGTCGAAGTGGCGGGCGGAAATCACATCTTCCGGCAAACGGGCATCGTAGAAGCGGAACAAGTCCTCATCATCCACCAGAATATCGCGCCGACGGGATTTGTGCTCCAGCGCCTCTACCTCGGCCAGGAGCTTGCGGTTATCGCTGAAGAAACGGTGGCGGGTCTCGAAATCCCCCTCCACCAGGGCGCGGCGGATAAACAGCTCGCGGCACAGCGCCGGATCGATGCGGCTGAAGTTGATGGTGCGCTCGTTGACCAGAGTCAGACCATAGAGGGTCACCTTCTCCTTGGCCATCACGGCACCGTTTTTCTTCGACCAGTGAGGGTCGCTGTGGTGCAGCTTGATGAGGTGACCTGCCAGCGGCTCCACCCACTCCGGTTCAATCTTGGCGTTGATGCGGGCGTAGAGGCGCGAGGTCTCCACCAGCTCGGCGGCCATCACCCACTTGGGCGGCTTTTTGAACAGACCGGAGGCCGGGAAGAGGTGGAAGCGGCCGTTGCGGGCCCCGAGAAACTCGGGCTTTTCCAGATCCTTGTTGCCGATATGGCTCAAAAGACCGGTAAGCAGCGCGCAGTGCACCGTCTTGAAGTCTGCCGGTTCTTGGTTGGCCTTGAAGCCCAGCTCCTTGACCGTCTGACGCAGCTGGAAGTGAATGTCCTGCCACTCGCGTACCCGCAGATAGGAGAGAAACTCCTTCTGGCACATGCGGCGAAACGGGTTGCTGCCAAGAGCATCCTGCTGCTCTTTAAGATAGTTCCAGAGGTTAACAAAAGCGAGGAAGTCGGAATCCTTGTCTTCAAAACGTCTGTGCTGCTCGTCGGCGGCCTGCTTTTTCTCCATGGGCCGCTCGCGGGGATCCTGAATGCTGAGGGCGGCGGTGATCACCATCACCTCGCTCAGGCAACCGGTCTGCGCCGCACTGATCACCATCTTCGCCAGACGCGGATCAAGGGGGATACGCGAGAGCTGGCGACCGGTCTCGGTCAGCTGCAGCTTGGCTTCGCGATCGCCCGTGGCGGGCAGCTCGCGCACCGCCTCCAGCTCTTTCAAGAGGGTCAGACCGTCCTTGATATGGCGCGACTCCGGCGGCTCGACGAACGGGAAAGCCTCCATATTACCAAGGCCGAGCGCCAGCATCTGCAGGATGACGGAGGCCAGGTTGGTGCGCAGGATCTCGGGGTCGGTAAAGGCCGGACGGCTATTGAAATCCTCCTCTGAGTAGAGGCGGATACAGATACCATCCGCCACCCGACCGCAACGCCCTTTACGCTGGTTGGCGCTGGCCTGGGAGACCGGCTCGATGGGCAGGCGCTGCACCTTGGTGCGCCAGGAGTAGCGACTGATGCGGGCCGTACCCGGATCGATGACGTAACGAATGCCCGGCACCGTCAGCGAGGTCTCCGCCACGTTGGTGGCCAGTACGATGCGCCGTCCGGCGTGTGGCTGGAACACCTTGTTCTGCTCGGCGTTGGAGAGGCGGGCGTAGAGCGGCAGCACCTCGGTATCGCGCAGGTTGAGCTTACGCAGGGCATCGGCGGTATCGCGGATCTCCCGCTCGCCGTTCATGAAGATGAGGATGTCCCCGAGCCCCTCGCGGGCCAGCTCTTCCACCGCATCAAAGATCCCCTGCAGCTCGTCGCGCTCCTCCAGCCCTTCGCTCTTGTCATTGCTTTTTTTATCAACAAACAGTGGGCGGTAACGCACCTCCACCGGATAGGTGCGACCGGAGACCTCGATCACCGGCGCCTTGTTGAAATGACGAGAGAAACGCTGGGGGTCAATGGTTGCCGAGGTGATGATCACCTTGAGATCGGGGCGCTTTGGCAGCAGCTGTTTGAGATAGCCCAGGATGAAGTCGATGTTGAGGCTGCGCTCGTGGGCCTCATCGATGATGATGGTGTCGTACTGGGTCAGCATCCGGTCGTTCTGGATCTCGGCCAGCAGGATACCGTCGGTCATCAGCTTGATGTGGGTCTGCTCACTCACCTGATCGGTAAAGCGCACCTTGTAACCCACGTAGTGGCCAAGCTCGGACTCCATCTCCTCGGCAATACGGGCCGCGACGGTACGGGCCGCCAGACGGCGCGGCTGGGTGTGGCCGATGAAGCCCTTGACCCCACGCCCGAGCGCCAGACAGATCTTGGGGATCTGGGTGGTTTTGCCCGAACCGGTTTCGCCGGCGATGATCACCACTTGATGCTCTTCAATGGCTTTGGCGATCTCCCCTTGCTTCTGGCTGACTGGCAGATTGTCCGGATAGGTGACCTTAGGCACGCCCGCCAGACGGGACTGATAGCGCGTCTGTGCCACATCCAGGTCAGCGGCGATGGTTTCGAGCACGGCAGCCTGCTTGGCTTCCGGCAGCTTCTTGACCCCGTGCAGTCGACTGGAGAGACGGCGGGCGTCGAGATTCATGCAGGCGGTAAGACGGCGGCGCAGCGCCTCGATAGAGAGAGACAAGGTACGAATTCCTTAAAAGAGTGCCCATCAAGGGCCATATCGATAGCTGGGGGAGATCCTAAAGAGCGAGGCTGGGCGGTGCAAGCCTTAAAGCGCCGCGCCAGCACATCAAGCCGGAGGCGTCATGACCGTCACGGATGAAAAGAGCAGGCCGGAGCCTGCTCTTTGAAAACAACCAGACAACACCATTCAGACTCTGGCCTGATGCACGAAACAGGTGCCAAGCTGGGCGTGGATGGCCTGCATCACATTGTGGCGGTTGATGACCCCGAGCAGGCGCCCCTCCTCCACCACAGGATAGATCTTGGGCTTTTGACCCATCATCATCTCCGCCAGATCCAGGATGCTGGTGTCGGGGCCGACTGCCAGCACCTCCTTGCGCATCACATCCCTGACCTGGGCCACCTGTTCACAGTGGTAGGCCTCTTTCAACATGACGGCAATGCAATCCTGCTCGGAGACCCAGCCAATCAGATGTCCCTGGCTGTCCACTACGGGGCCGCCCAACTGATGACTGTTGAGAAATTTTTCCACCGCCGCCTGTACCATCATCTCTGCGCTGAAGATGATGGGCTTGGTCTGCATGTAGTCCTTTGCCTTGAGTGATTCCATGACGCTTTCCCCCAACGAGCCTCCCGAGGGGAGGCAAGAGCCGGGCACTATGTCCAGCTCACTCCAAGCATAGTCCGCGTGGATCAGGAGATGGATTGCAGCAAGAGCAAGAGCTCGTTCTGGCTGTGGCAGCCGGTCTTCTTGAACACCCCTTTCAGGGTGGAGCGCACGGTTTCCACCTTGACACCGCGCAGCTCCGCGATGTCGTTGCTGCTGTAACCCTTGCTCATCAGCACCAGCAGCTCCTTCTCGCCAATGGTGAGGGGATAGAGGCTGGCCAGCGCTTCGATGTCAGGATTGAAGGCGTGCTCGGGGTCACGCAGCACCACTTCCACATAGCGTTCAAAGCGGCTGAGTCCGCTCATCAGGGTGCATTGGACCAGCAGCGGGCGCAGGTTAGGCTGACGGGGAATGGACATATAGGCGCTGGCGCCGGGCAGCAAATAGGCAAAGCCATTGAGGATCTCCTTGAGCTGACGTTGCTGCTCCTTATTCTGCAAAGAGAAAATGCCATTGATGGCCCGCAATTCCACATTTTCATCGGCGATACGGTTGAAGGCCACATTGGAATAATGAATATGCCCCTTGTCGTCTATGATGGCGCTGGGCTTATTATGGTTTTTCACCAGCTGTTGCAACTGATAGTTCTGGGTTTCCAGGGCCAGCAAGTTCCAATAATGGTGGCTCCAGGCCGCCAGTCCGGAATAGATTTCCGAGAGCGAGGTGAGGTCGCGACTGCTGAAATCATCTTGCGCTGCACCACGGTAACTGCACAGGCTGCTCAGCCCACGCCCTTTGACCTGGCAGACGCCGCCGGCGGCGAATTGGGCGCCGAAACTTGCCAGCAGGCCCACCGAGCTTGAAATGCTGTTGGCGCTGACGATCCCCTTGCACCCTTTATCCAGATAATGGTTGAACCACACATCCTGGCGATGATGTTGCAGGTAAAACTGCTGCTGGGCCTCGGTCAGACCGCTGGAAAAAAGCTTTATTCCGTCGCTCTTGTCATCATCCCGCAATAAAAACAGGGATGAACTGCAGGAAACGTCGGCACGAAATTGGTCCACGACAAGCTTAATGTCAGAATCATTAATACCGCACTCGTATAACTGGCTGATATAGGGCGATATCCTTTCTTTCTCTAATGCCTTCACACCCGAACTCCTAATTCTTATTTTTATTGAAGAGGCATCTTACTCTGCAATGGGATAGCCGAAAAGTAGTCAAATGAACAAAGGGTTTATGATTTATTCATAAATAGTCATGAATATAGGCTCATGAATGAATATGACCAGAAAGGGTAAATAGCCGCTCATGTTTTTCCTGGCGCTGGTCGCTTACCTCCCTGTTTTGCCTCTTGATGCCTCACCACCCACTCGCCATCCCGGCCCCTCTTTCCCCCCGAGATCACGCTTTTCAGTCTTGGGGTCATCTGCATCCACACCGATTCATATGTTGCATTTTGGTGACTTTGGTGTTTCCATTTTGAGCGCCGGACGATATTGTATATACAAATAATCCCCTCAACGGAATTGAACCATGCGGATCACAAGGAGAGAAAATGGAACCTGAACACACGCTCACTGCACCGGCAGGATCAGGGGCCGGCATCAAGCTGCTGCTGGCCAGCCTGCTTGGCATCGCCATCTTTTTCGTGCCCTTCGAGCTTGGCGGGCGCAGCACCATAGTGGTGGATCACCTGGCCGGCTTTCTGATTGCCCAGCGCCCCCTTGCCCTGACCCTCATTCTCTTGCTCATCGCCTATGGCGCCATCACCCCCTTGCTGGATGGCCGCTGGCGCGCCCGTCCCATCGACAGGGTATTGAGCCTGTTCAAGCTGCTCGGGCTGGCCCTGGCCATTTTGTATGTCACAGACTGGGGCCCTGCCTGGTTGATGACCCCGGATCGCCTCCCCTTCCTGTTCGATAAACTGGCCATGTCTGTGGGTCTCATCGTGCCTATCGGCGCCATGGCCCTGACCTTCCTGCTCGGTTTCGGCCTGCTGGAATTCATCGGGGTGCTGATGCAACCCGTGATGCGCCCCCTGTGGCGCACGCCGGGTCACTCCGCCATCGATGCCGTCGCCTCTTTCGTCGGCAGCTACTCGGTGGGCCTGCTCATCACCAACCGGGTCTTCCTCGCGGGCAAGTACACGGTGCGAGAAGCCGTCATCATCGCCACCGGCTTCTCCACCGTCTCGGCCGCCTTCATGATCATCGTGGCCAAGACCCTCAACCTGATGGGACACTGGAACTTCTACTTCTGGTCCACCCTGGTGATCACTTTCGTCATCACCGCCATCCTGGCGCGCGTTCCTCCCATCAGCCGTCTGGCTCACCATGGGGAGACCGACGAGCCGCTACCGGATGGCATGAGCCGCTGGCAGGCGGCCCTCACCTGCGGCCTGACCCAGTCCCACCAGGCCGATCCCCTGTTGCGGCAATTGAAGGACAACCTCAGGGACGGTCTTCACATGGCCGCAGCCGTGGTGCCCACCATACTGTCCGTCGGTCTGCTGGGCCTGCTGCTGGCAAAGCACACTCCCCTGTTCGATCTGCTGGGCTGGCTGCTCTGGCCACTGACCTGGCTGCTGGATCTCGGCGAGCCGCTCGCCACCGCCAAGGCCCTCTCTGCCGGTCTGGCCGAGATGTTCCTGCCCGCCATCCTGCTCAAGGATGCCGACCTGCTGGTGCGCTATGTCGCGGCCGTGGTTTCGGTCAGCTCGGTGCTCTTCTTCTCTGCCTCCATCCCCTGCATCCTGGCCACCCGGATCCCGGTGAGCGTGGGACAGCTGGTGGTGATCTGGCTGCTGCGCACCCTGCTTGGCATCCTGCTGGCCGCCTTGTGCGGCAGGCTGGCGCTGGCCCTCGGCTGGCTCGGTTGACCAGGGCCCATAAAAAAACAAAGCGCCATCAGGCGCTTTGTTTTTATCAGAATTGTCTCAGGGGGCGATGACGGCGAACCGGCCGCTGTTGAAATCATCTATCGCCTGATGGATCTCTGCCTCGCTGTTCATGACAAAGGGGCCATAACCCACGATGGGTTCATCGATGGGCTCGCCACTCAGCAGCAACAAGCTGGCCTCGCCTTCCGCCTCCAGCATGAACTCCTCACCGTTGGGATCGAGCAGCACCAGTTGTGCTTCGCCCGCGCGCTCCTGACCGTTGATAATGAGAGAGCCCTTGAGCACCACCAAGGCGCTGTTCCATCCCGCTACCGCCGGCAGCACCACGCTGGCCCCGCCCTTGAGCCGCAGATCCCAGATGTTCATGGGCGAGAAGGTGCGGGCTGGCCCCTCTACCTCGCCTTGTTGCAACCCGGCATCGTTCCCGGCGATGATGCGTACCCGCACATCGCCCTCCTTGAGGCTCAGTTGCGGGATGGTGTCGCTGGTGATGCCCTGATAACCGGGCGTCGACATCTTGTGTTTGGCGGGCAGGTTGACCCACAGCTGCACCATATCGAGGGTGCCACCACGACGGGTAAACCCCTGGGAGTGGAATTCGTCGTGCATGATGCCGGCGGCGGCCGTCATCCACTGCACGTCTCCCGGACCGATGATCCCCCCCTGGCCGGTCGAGTCGCGATGGGCAACCTCCCCTTCATAGACGATGGTGACCGTCTCGAAGCCACGGTGCGGGTGTTCCCCCACGCCCCTGGCATGATCGGCGGGCTCGAAATGTGCCGGGCCAGCCCTGTCCAGCAGCAGGAAGGGGCTCAAGGCGCGGCCATGGGTCTGATACGAGAACAGCGAGCGAACCGGGAATCCGTCGCCGACCCAGTGTTGTCGAGGGGCGCTGTAAATACCGATGACTCTTTTCATGATGCTCTCCTGGGTGATCGTCACGGGATGTGTCGTTGCTCGCATTGTGAGTCTGGAACGCTGCGTCCGGTAGACGTAAAATTTGCCATCAGCGTCCTATTTTGTGAACGATAACCCCATGCAACAGGATCTCAACGACCTCTATTTCTATGTCCAGGTGGTGGATCACGGGGGCTTTGCCCAGGCCGGCAGGGCCCTCGGCATGCCCAAATCCAGGCTCAGCCGCCGCATCGCCATGCTGGAGGAACGACTCGGGGTGCGTCTTATCCAGCGTTCCACCCGCAGCTTCACCGTCACCGAACTCGGGCAGGCTTATTACACCCGTTGCCGGGCCATGCTGGTGGAAGCCGATGCGGCGCAGGATCTCATCGCCGCGACCCAGAGCGAGCCTTGCGGTCTGGTGCGCATCGCCTGCCCCATCGATCTGCTCCACGCCCACGTCGGGAGGATGCTGGTCTCTTTCGCCCTGGCCCATCCCAGCGTCAAGGTGCAGCTCGTCGGGGTCAACCGGGCGGTGGATCTGGTCGCGGAGGGGTTGGACATGGCTCTCAGGGTGCGACCACTGCCCCTGGAGGACAGCGATCTCGCCATGCGGGTGCTGGGTTATGCGACCCAGTGTCTGGTGGCAAGCCCGGCCCTTGTCGCGTCACTCGGCATGCCCCGGGCCCCCGCAGATCTGCTGTCATGGCCGAGCCTCGGTCATGGCGCCAGCCTGGAAGGCCATCACTGGACCCTGCTGGGCCCCAATGGGGCCAGAGTCAAACAGCACCACAGCCCCCGCTTTGCCACCACCGACATGCAGACATTGCGTCAGGGGGCGATCGACGGGCTCGGGGTCGTGCAACTGCCCACCATGATGATGGATGAGCCCCTGGCCGATGGCCGGCTGGTGCGTCTGCTCCCCGACTGGGCACCGCGCCAGGAGGTGATCCACGCGGTCTTCCCCTCACGCCGCGGTCTGCTGCCTGCCATCCGCGCCCTCATCGATCATCTGGTCGAGGGCTTCTCCCCCCTGGGGCAGGCAAGTACGCAGCTCCCGCCATGATCTGTGCATGGCCGTTCCCGGGTGTGCTGACATGCAAAAGGCCAGAGCTTGGCTCTGGCCTTTTCATTTTCCCCTTCACAGAGGAGGGGAAACGGATACGGGCAGTATCCTCAGAAGGGCATTTTGAAGCCCGGGGGCAGTTGCATGCCGCCGGTCAGCTCGCCCATCTTGGCCTTGTTCTGCTCTTCCACGCGGCGCACGGCGTCATTGACGGCGGCGGCGACCAGATCTTCCAGCATCTCCTTGTCATCTTCCATCAGGCTGGGATCGATCTCGATACGACGCACGCTGTGGCTGCCGGCCATGGTCACCTTGACCATGCCTGCGCCCGCCTCGCCGACCACTTCCATCTGGGCCAGCTGCTCTTGCATCTTCTGCATGCGCTCTTGCATCTGTTGGGCCTGTTTCATCAGGTTACCCATTCCACCTTTACCAAACATAGATCGTCTCTCGTCTTGAAATCCGGCATCCAGCGCCGGGCTGTGGGTTCATCTGCCCTAAGTGGGGGCAGCCAAAGGTCTTTTCAACCGGGGGCAAGCCCCGGCACGGTTTTTTCACCGCAACTCAGCGACTCAGTGGTTCGATGCTCTCGGGATGGAGCACGGCGCCGAAACGCTGCTGCAAGAATTGTACGTTGGGATCCGCCGCCAGATCCCGGCTCACCTGTTCACGCACCCCGAGATAGAGACGATGCTCTATCTCGAGCGGCGTCTCCCGCGCGGGATCCGAGCCCAGGGTCACATCGATGTGAACCGGGCCGCCCAGCTCGGGACCGATGATCTCGGCCAGATCGGCGCGGGCCTTGTCGCTCACCAGATGGCGCTGCTCGGGTTTGAGCAGCAGGGAGACCCGATTGCCTTCCCGGGTCATCACCGCGTTGATGGCCAGTTGACGCAGCCGACCACCCACCCCGGTGCGGGCGATGAGCTCGGCCCAGGCGTCCCCGCAATTGACCAGCAAGGACGAGGGGATCAGACGGGCGACCTCCCCCTCCTCCTCGGGTTGTTCGTCGCTCTCCAGCGCATCCCAGTCGATGGTCTCCATCAACGCAATGGCGGGCTGAGGCTCGCTGGCGGCCACTGGAGGCGCGGCAGGCACCATAGCGGCAACCACAGGTGCCGCCGCATCCGCGCTGCCGGCGTCAGCGCCCAGATCCCAAGGCGGCAGATCCTCCTGCGAAGGAGGTGCCATGGTGGCGGGAGCTGGCTGGGCGGAAGTCACTGCCCGCGTGGGCAACGGGGCACTGGCAAACCCCTCGTCAAACCCCTGATTCAGATACTCTTCGTAGTCACTGGCCCCCTCTTCATAGGCATCGAGAGGGGGCAGGTCGTCATACCCTGTTTGCAAGGCAGGTCCCTGCCCCGGCATCTCGGGCCGCGCCGCTGGTTGCACCTCGGCCTGGGGCGAAGTCGCGACGGCAGGCATCGCAGGGGCCGGTTTGGTCGCGGCCACCGATTTGACGGGAGTGATCCGGGCGGGCACGGCGTTTGCACTCTGCTCGCCACGCAGGCGGCTTCGCAGCAAATTGCGCTTGCCAAGCAGGCTCTGCATGCTGGAGGTCGAAGAGATGGCGACGTCTTCCCCTTGGACCTCAACCTGCTGCGTCTGCCCGGCGTCATCCGCCGCCAACGGCGCAGAGGCAGGCTCTGTAGGCGGACTGGCAGGCACCACGGCCTCGTAACCCATCCGTTCGGCCTCACGCAGCAGCTCATCCTGCTCGGCAAAGAGCGGATCCAGCACTGCGCCCTCCTCCGCCTTGAGTGAGGTGGCGACGTGCTCGGCCTCAAGGACCGATGCTGGCGCGGCGGGAGCCTTTGGTGCTGCGCTGGCAGCCGGGGCCGGCTCAGCCCCCTGGGGCTTTCCCGGCAGGAGCGGCGCGCTTTCCCTCGCTGCCGCCATCACGCCGGTGTGCCCTGTCATGAGAGGCTGGGCCGCCAGGTTGGCGGGATGGACCACCTCGCGCCGGGGCGAGAAGGCCAGCATCCGCAGACAGGTCATCTCCAGTGCGGTGCGCCCGTCAGGGGCCCAGGGCAGATCCTTGCGCCCCCCCAGCACGATTTGATAGCAGAGCTGTACCTCTTCCGGGCTCATGGCTCCGGCAAGCTGCAGCAAGGCATCGGCATCCGCCCCCTGCTCCTGCACGCTCGCAGGCAGCAGTTGCGCCATGGCCACCCGATGGAGCAAGGCTTCCAGCTCGGCGTGAAGCTGGTCGAAATCCGGCCCCAGGGTAGCAATCTCGGTGATCTTGGCCATGGTGGCCGGGGCATCCTGGCGCAGCACTGCCTCCAGCAACTGGTGCAGGTGGTGATGATCGAGGGTCCCCAGCATGGTGAGCACGCTCTCCAGGCGCACGCTGCCGTTGCCGTGGGCCAACGCCTGATCGGTGAGGCTCAGGGCATCGCGCATGCTGCCGTCGGCCGCCTTGGCCAGGGCCAGCAGGGCGCGAGGCTCGAAGGGTTGGCCCTCCTGGTCCAGCACCCATTCGAGCTGCCTGGCAATCTGGGTCTGATCCAGGCTCTTGAGATGAAACTGCAGGCAGCGCGAGAGGATGGTGATGGGGAGCTTCTGCGGATCCGTGGTGGCCAGCAGGAATTTCACATAGGGGGGCGGCTCTTCCAGGGTTTTGAGCAGCGCATTGAAGCTGTGGCGCGACAGCATGTGCACTTCATCGATGAGGTACACCTTGAAACGACCACGGGCCGGACGGTACTGCACGTTGTCGAGCAGCTCTCGGGTGTCTTCCACCTTGGTGCGGGACGCCGCATCGATTTCCAGCAGATCGACGAAATTGCCCTGATCGATCTCGCGGCAGGTATCGCACACACCGCACGGATGGCTGCTGATCCCCTGCTCGCAGTTAAGGCTCTTGGCCAGAATGCGGGCGATGGTGGTTTTGCCCACGCCGCGGGTCCCGCTCAGGAGGTAGGCATGGTGAAGCCGCCCCTGATCCAGGGCATTGGTCAGGGCCGTCAGCACATGTTGCTGGCCGACCACTTGTTCAAACGTATGGGGGCGCCATTTGCGCGCCAAAACCTGATAGCTCATAGATCTCGATGCTGGGAAACGAGGCATTGAGGCTGGATGCTAACACAAATGGAGGGCTGGCTGTATGGGGGATGCGCCGCCTTGGGAGGGATCGCTTGAATTTCAAACCGGTGCCCGTTCAGGCACCGGTTTGCGGCAGAAAGCAGGGTGACGAGGCCTGCCGCGCGAAGGGGCGATTTACGCCCCCGCGAGTTCCACCAGAGAGACCACCTTGACGCCGGCGGCGGTCAGGCGGGCATCACCGCCCAGGGACGGCAGGGAGATGATGAAGGCGGCATCCGCTACCTCACCGCCGGCGCGGCGGATGAGCTTGACGGTGGCATCGACGGTGCCGCCGGTGGCCAGCAGATCGTCCACCACCAGCACCTTGTCACCGGGCACGATGGCATCGGTGTGCAGTTGCAGGGTGTCGGTGCCGTACTCCAGGGCGTAGGACTCCTCGATGACGGCGCGGGGCAGCTTGCCCGGCTTGCGCACCGGCACGAACCCCAGCCCCATGGCGTAGGCAACCGGGGCGCCGAAGATGAAGCCACGGGCCTCGGTGCCGACAATCTTGGTGATGCCTTGATCACGGTAATGATCGGCCAGCAGATCGATGGTGGCCTTGAAGGCCTCGGCATTCTCGATCAGGCTGGTGATGTCGCGAAACAGAATGCCCGGCTTCGGATAGTCGGGAATGGTCTTGATGCTCGCTTCGATAAACTTCAGGGTTTCCGGATTCATTATTTGACCGCTTATTTTTTGAGCCCTGCCATGGCGGCGCACGGGGTCTCCGCCTGGGGGCAATAAAAAGGCCCGTCACGCAAAAATGACGAGCCAACTCCATAGCATTATTGCCGCGATAGCTTAGGGATTTCACTTCTTCATTGCAACCGGCTCCAGCACCGGCAGACGCATCAACCAGGTGAGCAGGATCACCATTATGACAACCAGCAGCCACCTCACCCAGGGCAACGGCACCACCAGCAGCGATACCGAGAACGAGATCAGGATGAAGATGATGGCGCGGCATCTGGCGTGGCGGCGAATGCCGCGATACTGCTGCCAGTCGAGGATGGGGGGGCCAAACCAGGGATGCGCCAGCAACCAGCCATGAAAGCGGGGGGAGGAGCGCGCAAACAGCGCCGCCGCCAGCAACATGAAGGGGGTTGTCGGCAGCAGGGGCAGGACTATCCCGACTATCCCGGTGGCGAAGGCAAGCCAGCCCAGGGCCATCAGACACCAGCGTTTCATGGGTACTCCTCTAGTGTTTCTCTGCCTTTAGCCTAACAGAGTTGGCCCGGAAGCTGACAGCCTGGCCCAGTCTGCGGCCGTCGATGGGGGCCATCGAGTGGGCAGACGGCTGACAATCCCGGCCATTGCCACTACAATCTGCGCTCTTTTTTCTCCCCTTGTCTTCGGAAGCAGCTATGCGCGTTATTTTGGCCCCCATGCAGGGGGTGCTGGATCACCTGATGCGGGAGGTCCTCACCTCCGTCAATGATTACGACCTCTGCGTCAGTGAATTCATCCGGGTGGTCGATCAACTGCTGCCCGCCAAGGTATTCCATCGCCTCTGCCCCGAGCTCAGACAGGATGGCAAGACCCGTGCGGGGACCCCGGTACGGGTGCAACTGCTGGGACAGCATCCGGAATGGCTCGCCGAAAACGCAGTGCGCGCCATCGAGCTCGGCTCTCCCGGGGTCGATCTCAACTTCGGCTGCCCTGCCCCCACGGTCAACAAGAGCAAGGGGGGCGCCGTGCTGCTCAAGGAACCCGAGACCGTCTATCGCATCGTCAAGGCGGTGCGGGAGGCCGTGCCTGCCCACCTGCCGGTGAGCGCCAAGATCCGCCTGGGATACGATGACAAGGATCTCTATCTGGACAATGCCCAGGCCGTCTATCAGGGGGGCGCCAACGAGCTGGCGGTGCATGCCCGCACCAAGCGCGAAGGCTACAAGGCGCCGGCCCACTGGGAGTACGTGGACGCCATCCGCCGCGCCCTGCCCATCCCCGTCACCGCCAACGGCGAGATCTGGAACCATGCCGATGCCCTGACCTGTGCCCGGGTGTCCGGTTGCGATGCCCTCATGGTGGGCCGGGGCGCCATCTCCCTGCCCAACCTGGCCAACGTGATGAAGACGGGGTGTGCCCACATGAGCTGGGCCGAGGTACTGCAACTGATGGTGACCTACACCGAGCAGGATCTGGCGAGCGACAAGGCCGACTACTACCCGAGTCGCATCAAGCAGTGGTTCTCCTACATAGTGCGGGAATACCCCCAGGCCGACGAGCTGTTTCGCCGCATCCGCACCATCAAGACCGCAGAGGAGATCCGCTCCGCCCTCGAGCGCGAGTGCGCCTCACAGGCCTAGACTTGGCCGCCACCCCGCGGCGCCCTATGATGAAGGCTCATTGACAGGAGGTCAGGATGCAGGGAGTACCGGTCAACTTTACCCATCAGCACGACAGGGCCGATTTTCGCGCCCTGCCGGGGCAGCCTGCGACCGAGCTCTATCGCGCCCACATCCAGCACCACATCTTCGATCCCCATAGTCACGAGGGGTTTGGCCTCGGTGTCATTGAGTGCGGTGCCGAGCGCTTTCGCTATCGCGGCAGCCAGCTCCTGGCCGGTCCCGGCAGCCTGGTGCTGATGAACCCCGATGAGCTGCACACGGGCGAGTCAGCCTGCGAGCAGGGGTGGCGCTATCGCATGCTCTACCTGCCCGCCGACCGGCTCGAGGCCATCAGCGGCGAGCGCGACTGGTATTTCACCGATGCCGTGCGAAGCGATCCGCGCACTGCCCCCGTCCTGCAGGCGACCCTGGATGCCCTCTGGCACTGTGACAGCGAGCTCGCCGCCGACGGCCTGCTGCTAAGGGTGTGCGAGACCCTGCGCCCCCATGCCCGGGCCCTGGCGGCCCCGCGCGAAGCGGCCCACCCTCTGGGCCGCGCTATCGACTATATGCAGGCCTGTTTCGCCCGCCCCATTACCCTGGCCGAGCTGGCCGGTGCAGTGAACCTCAGCCCCTACCACTTCCAGCGCAGCTTCAAGGCCCGCTTTCACGTCACCCCCCAGCAGATGTTGATGGCCATCCGCCTGCAGCGCGCCAAGGGGTGGCTGGCTGCCGGCCTGCCCGCTGCCGAGGTGGCCGCCGCCTGTGGTCTGGCCGATCAGTCCCACCTCAACCGTGCCTTCCTGCGCCGCTATGGCACCACCCCGGTCCGCTACCAGAAACAGGTGCAGGCTGGCCGCTAAAGCGCAATCTGGTTCAATACGCCCCCCTTCCTCCCTGCTAGGCTGGCCTCCTTCTTCTTTACCGGATATGAAACATGTTGATCGGAGTCCTGTTTGCCCTGCTGGCCGGCCTGATGTGGGGGCTCATCTTCGTCGCCCCCCTCTTGGTGGACGGCTATCCCCCCGCCCTGCTCGCGAGCGGCCGCTACCTCGCCTTCGGCCTCATCGTGCTGCCGCTCGCCTGGCAGGCCCGCAAACACCTGGCGGCCCTCTCAGCCAGCGACTGGCGAGAGGCCCTCGCCCTCACTCTGGTGGGGAACCTCCTCTACTACTTCTGCCTGTCGGGGGCCATCTTGCGCATCGGCTCGCCCCTGGCAGCCATGCTTATCGGCACCCTGCCGGTGGTGACGGCCCTGGCCGCCAACCGCCTCTATGGCGCACGGGACGGTCGCCTCTCCCGCACCCGGCTCTACCCGTCCCTGGTGCTGATGGGGGCCGGTCTCTATCTGGTCAACAGCGCCGAGCTCACCTGGCACACCGAGGCGCGCACCGAACAACTGATCGGTATAGCCCTGGCGGTAGGCGCCGTGCTGTGCTGGACCTGGTATCCCCTGCGCAACGCCCGCTGGCTGCGCGAGCACCCGGGCCGCAGTCCGGCCGTCTGGGCCACCGCCCAGGGGCTGGTGACCCTGCCGGTGGCGCTCATTGCCTATCTCGGCAGCCTCGGCCATCTTGCCCTGAGCGCACCGGACTTTCCCCTGCCCTTCGGGCCGACGCCCCTGCGCTTCGTGCTGCTGATGGGGGCGGTGGGGCTCTTCTGCTCCTGGCTCGGCACCCTGTGCTGGAACGAGGCGAGCCAGCGCCTGCCGACCGTGCTGGTCGGGCCGCTCATCGTGTTCGAGACTCTGGCGGGGCTCTTGTACGCCTTTATGCTGCGCGGGATCATGCCCCCCATGAGTACCCTGGTGGGTGTCGTCTGTCTGGTGGCGGGAGTGCTCTACGTCATCACCGGCAAGCCGCAGCACCTGCCGGAAAAACCCGTCAAAGCACGGTTAACTTGACTCATGTCATCTTGATAAACCGCGGGTTTCCCTATACTGGCCGAGTTTTATCACTCGTTTTTGGGGGCTGCTGTGTGTGAAGTGACGCAAGCCCGGTTGGCCGAATGGCATCAGCGCCTTCTGACCGACTGGGCGCAAACAAGAGAGGAGCTGATCCGTCAGCTCAATGCCTGTCGACAAGATGACTGGGCACAGAAGGTGGAGCGCTGCGAGCGAGATCAACTGGTTGATCTGACCAGCCGTCTCGATCTGCCCGGGGTGGAACACAGCGTGGCACGCCTCAAGCGGCTCGACGCGGCGCTCTGCCAGATGGATCTGGGGCTCTATGGCTTCTGCTCCGATTGTGAGGAGCCGCTGCTCCCTGAACAGCTGGAACAGGATCCGACCCTGCAACGCTGCCCGCGCTGCGAGGCCCGCTACCGCAAGGGATTCCACGCTCACGAACTCTGATGGGGGCACCCTTTGTGCCCGCCATTTTCCTCCTCCCCCCCTTCTCGCTTCCCATCATGACCAACCCCCTGGCGCGACGATCCCGGCAACCCCCGAGGGCAGCCGCACAGGCATGAAAAAGGGGAGTCATGGACTCCCCTTCTCGTACTGCGTACTCGTCACTGGGCCAGCAGGTGGCCTACCAGCTCATGACGCCACCCTTGCAGCAGCATGGGCTTGTCCGCCCTGGCCCGCTCCTCGGCACTCATGCGCCAGCTCCAGGTGAAGTACTGGTGGATGATCTTCTTGCTCGCCACCAGCTCCGGTGGAATGTTGCTGGCCTTGGCCTTCTCCTCCACCATGGCCTTGATGCGCTTGAGCTCGGCCTTGTACTGGGGGAAGTCCACCAGACGGCGGATGGGATCGGGCCAGCTCGCAGGGTCGCTCTGCTGGGCGGCGGCGACGATGTCCAGCATCCGCTTGCCGTGGATCTTGATCTCGATGGGCGAGAGGCCCAGCTCGTTAAGATCCCGAAGCGAAGCGGGACGACGCTCCGCCACCTTGAACAGGTGCAGCTCTTTGACCACGAAGTTGAGGGCAAGATCCCGGCGTACCGCTTCCTGCTGGCGCCAGGCGGCCAGCTCGCGCAGGATGGCCAGCTCGCGGCGACCCAGTTGCCAGGCGTTGACTATCTCGAGGTAGGCCTGACGGGGATCGCTGCCCTGGGTCTTGCGGGCGGAGTGGTTCTGGCACTCCTGTTCGAACCAGGGGAACTTGCCGCTCTCGCGCAGTCTGGCCATCACCTTCTCGTAGAGGGGCATGAGGTAGAAGACATCCGCCGCGGCATATTCCAGCTGACGAGGGGTAAGGGGGCGCGCCAGCCAGTCGGTACGGGCCTGATCCTTCTCAAGCTCGACCCCGAGGAATTCGTTGACCAAGGCGCCAAACCCCACCGACACGCCATGACCCAGGAAGGCTGCCGCCAGCTGGGTATCGTGCATCTGGTTGGGCAGGTGACCCGCTTGATGCTGGATGAGTTCCAGATCCTCACCGGAGGCGTGCAGGATGGCAATCTGTCCGGCCCGACCGAGGCGCTGCCACAAACCGGAGAGCTCCAGGGTCAGGGGATCGAGCAGGGCAAGCTGCTTGCCATCGTAGATCTGGAACAGACCGAGCTGGGGATAGTAGGTACGGGTGCGAACGAATTCGGTATCGATGGCCAGGGGAACGTCGGCCAGAGAAGCGAGATACTGATCCAGTTCGGCTTGCTGTGAAATGAGTTGATATTGCATCGTTGCCTGCACGTTGGTCGGATCCAGAAAGAAAAAACCGTGGATGTCCCACGGTTTTGCATAACGACAGCGCTGGACTGCAAAGCAGTGCATGCCGGTTACTGCTTGGCAATCTCCTCGTCGCGCAGCACGCGGCGCAGGATCTTGCCCACGTTGGTCTTGGGAAGTTCGTCGCGAAATTCTACCAGTTTCGGCACCTTATAGGCAGTCAGATGTTTGCGGCAGTGGGCAATTATCTCCTCTTCCGCCAGCTTTGCATCTTTCTTGACCACGAAGATCTTCACCTGCTCGCCGGACACCGGGTTGGGTACGCCGACGGCGGCTACCTCCAGCACCTTGGGATGCAGGGCCACCACGTCTTCTATCTCGTTCGGGTAGACGTTGAAGCCGGAGACCAGGATCATGTCCTTCTTGCGATCGACGATCTTGAAGAAGCCCTGCTCGTCGCATACCGCGATGTCGCCGGTGCAGAGCCAGCCATCCTGCATCACCTCGGCGGTCGCCTCCGGGCGCTGCCAGTAGCCGGTCATCACCTGAGGACCGCGCACCTGCATCTCGCCGGGGGCACCCCGTTCGGTGACCTGGTTCCCCTCGTCATCCACCAGACGGATCTCGGTGGAGCAGACCGGCAGACCGATGGAGCCGTTGTAATCCACCAGATCATAGGGGCAGACGCTCACCAGGGGCGAGCACTCGGTCAGGCCATAGCCCTCCAGCAGCGGGGTGCCGGTCAGCCCCTTCCACTGCTCGGCCACCGCCCGTTGCACCGCCATGCCGCCACCGATAGTGAGCTTGAGCTTGGCAAAATCCATGCCCTTGAACTCGTCGTTGTTGACCAGGGCATTGAACAGGGTGTTCACCCCGGTGATGCAGGTGAAAGGATACTTCTTGATCTCTTTGACAAAACCCGGGATGTCGCGGGGGTTGCTGATGAGCAGGTTGTAGCCCCCCAGACGCATGAACAGCAGGCAGTTTACCGTCAGGGCGAAGACGTGATAGAGCGGCAGCGCCGTGACCACGAACTCCTTGCCGCGCTCCAGCACGGGGCCATAGACACCGAGGCACTGCTCAACGTTGGCGATCATGTTGCGATGAGTCAGCATGGCCCCCTTGGAGAGGCCGGTGGTCCCGCCGGTGTATTGCAGGAAGGCGATGTCCTGGTTGCTGATCTCGGGTTTGATGTACTGCAGGTAGCGCCCCTTGGCGAGGGCCTGGCGCATGGTGCTGGCATGGGGCAGGTTGTACTTGGGCACCAGCTTCTTGACGTATTTGACCACGAAGTTGACCAGGGTCCCCTTGGCCAGCCCCAGGTTGTCACCCATCCGGGTCAGTATCACGTGCTTGACCGGGGTGTCATACACCACTTTTTCCAGGGTGTGGGCGAAGTTGGAAACGATGACGATGGCCTTGGCGCCGGAGTCTTTCAACTGATGCTCCAGCTCGCGCGGGGTATAGAGGGGGTTGACGTTCACCACCGTCATGCCGGCCCGCAGGATGCCGAATACCGCGATGGGGTATTGCAGCAGGTTCGGCATCATCACGGCCACCCTGTCCCCCTTGCCGAGCTTCAGCTCGTTTTGCAGGTAGGCGGCGAAGGCTCGGGACTGCTCCTCCAGCCGGCGGTAGGTAATGGTCTGCCCCATGTTGACGAAGGCGGGCTGATCGGCGAACTGGTTCACCGACTCTTCAAACATCTCGACCAGAGAGCCGTATTGGTCTGGATTGATCTCGGCGGGCACCCCTTCTGGATAACGCTTCAGCCAGACTCTTTCCACGAACTTCTCCTGCATAACTCGCACCTGTGCGCTCACTGTGTTGCCTCCGTCCCTGTCACATCCATTTCAATCAGTTGTTTTAAGTTCATGCTCTAATGCCGCACATATTTACATAAGGCAACATCAATTAACAGTGAATTAACAACGGGAAATGTGAGGGAGAAAGCAAACCTGACATGATTCAAAGCCGCCGATCCTACCGGATTTGAGCGAAGTTTTCGATATAAACGGCGGTTTCTGATGAATTTTCCATATGAAAATGATGGCCTCCTGCCACCGTCACCCGTTCAATGTGGCCAAAGGCCGCCTCCCGCAACTGCCACTGTGCCAGGAGCCCGGGGAAGCCCTGCTCTCCCCGGATAAAGAGCACCGGACAGACGATGGCCCGGATCAGGGCCTGGGCCTGCCCCTCGCTCATGCGCAGGGGCGAGAGATCGCGAAGACGGGGATCACTGCGCCAATACCAGCGCCCTTCCCGCGCCTCCAGTTGTCGCTCGCAGATAAGGCGTGCCGCACTCGGGGGGATGTCCGCCACCTTGCAGCGGGCAGCCACCGCCTCCTCGAGGGTGGCAAATCCACTGGTTGCACGCTCACGGGTACGAGTGCGGTTGAGGATGGCGCGGCGCAGCTGCCCCGGTACCTCCTCGTCGGGCTGGCTCAAGGGGCCGAGCCCCTCCAGCAGAATGAGCCGCTCGATTTGCTCGGGAAAGACGCCGGCATAGGCAGAGGCAATCAGCGCCCCCAGAGAGTGACCAAGCAGGATGAAACGCTGCCAGCCCGCGGCCTGGGTGATCTGGTAGAGATCATCCAGCCAGTCCACGAAGACATAGGGAGTCGACTTGTGATCGGAGTGACCATGGCCCGGCAGATCGACGCAGACCAGATGAAACGCCCCCAGCCAGGGGGCCAGAGGCAAAAAGCTGGCACCGTTGTCGAGCCAGCCATGGAGGGCCACCAGCAGCGGTCTGTCCTCCTGACCATTGTCCAGCAGGGCGATGTGCCGCCCGTCCGCCAGGCGCAGCCTGCGCTCCTGCAATGTCGCCGTCATCCGGGCTCCTCAGCGGCGCAGGGGCCGTCTGGGCCAGAAGGGATCATAGAAAGGATCGTAAAAGTAGGGATCCATGTAGCGGATCTCCACCTCCTTCACCGGTGGCCACAGCTTGCTCCCCGTCACCTTGAGTACCGAGAAGCGATACTTGTGCTCGCCAATCTGGCTGTCCACCGGCTTGTCGAGGGTGCCGAGCACCGTCAGGCTGCGACCCTTGGCATAGAGGGTCGGGTCGACAAACCCCTGCATGATGGCGAGAAAACGACCGGGGCTCTGCTCGGTCTGCTCCGGCACCCCGTTGGACTTGAGGGGCAGATAGACCACCTCGATGACACTCTGATCCGCCTTGTTGTGGACCGCCGAGATGACACCGCTCCAGCGGGCCGGCTTGCCTTCCATCCCCTTCAGGGCGGGTTGATAGGCCACCAGCTGATCCGCAGGCTCATAGGCAAGCTCTTTGGGCACCGTGCTGCAACCGCCCAGCAGCAGCCCCACCAATCCCAGCATGATCACGGATTTTCTCATTCGTCTCTCCATCATCGTCCGATAAAGCAGCCCGGGGCAGCCGTTGCCGCCTATTCGCGACCCGGCAGTTTCTTCCAGGTCACCTTGTCACGCAGATAGACAGGGGTGGCTTGCTCAACCGGCACCGCCTCACCCGCAAACCAGGCCTGGCGTGCCAGAGGCAGCATGTCGGCGGCCGCCGGGAAACGCACCTGGCTTGGCATCAGCACATCTGCCAGGCCGCCCAGAGTCTCGCCATAGGTTTCAAAACCGGTGCCAACGCAGCTCACCGCGCCAGTCAGCTTGTCACGGGCCTGCACCAGTGCGGCTGGCTCGCTCACCACCTCCTCGCCCACCAGCGTCATCACTCCGTCCACCAGGGCGTAGTGGCCAAAATAGACCTCGTCCATGCGCGCATCGATGGCGGCAAGCACCTGCTCGGCCCCTTCCAGCTTATGGGCCCCCTGGGCCATGGCCGCCAGGGTGGAGACACCGATCATCGGCACGCCGGCACCAAAGGCGAGCCCCTGGGCCACGCTGATCCCGATCCGTACCCCGGTGAAGGAGCCAGGCCCACGACCGAAGGCGATGGCGTCGAGCTCATCCAACGATAGACCGGCTTCATCCAACAGAGCCTGAACCATGGGCAGGATCTTGCGGGTATGGTCACGGGGCGCCTCTTCCCAGCGGGAGTAGAGGGTATCGCCCACCAAGAGGGCTGCGGAGCAGGCTTCGGTGGCGGTATCCACGGCCAGGATCTTCAACTCATCCATTCTTTTTATTCTCTTCACATCAGTCAGTTAAATCGTCAGCATGGCCAAGGCCTGCCGTCATGCATGGCCGGGGGCAATCAGCCCCGGCGCGGCGGACTCACTCCCGTGGTCCGAAAAATTCTCCCAGGGTCGCCAGCTCCCGGGTCCGTGGAATGGCAGGCAGGCTCTTGATGAAGGTGGCGCCATAGGGCTTGTTGACCACCCGGGGATCACAAATAACCAATACGCCGTGATCACTGCGATCACGGATGAGCCGCCCCACCCCCTGCTTGAGGGCAATCACCGCCTTGGGCAACTGCAGCTCGGCAAAGGGATCCCCCCCCTTGAGCTTGCAATCCTCCACCCGTGCCTTGAGCTGGGGATCGTCCGGGCTCGCAAAGGGCAGCTTGTCGATGATAACACAGGACAATGCCGCCCCCCGCACGTCTATCCCCTCCCAGAAACTGCTGGTGGCCACCAGCACGGCCCGACCGTTTTCCACGAAGGTCTTGAGCAGCCGCTGCTTGTTGTCTTCCCCTTGCAGCAGGACGGTGCGGCCGATTTCCCGGCGTAGCACCTCAGCCACCTGGCGCATCACCTGATGGCTGGTGCAGAGGAAAAAACATCCCCCCGGCGTCTTGTTGATGAGGGGGATCATCAGGGTCGCCAGCTGCTCCCCGCGCCCGAAGGCATTGGGCTCTGGCAAGAAACGGGGTACGCACAGGCGCGCCTGCTCGGCGTAATCGAACGGACTGTCGAGAATGAGTTCGGCGCTGCCGGCCAGCCCCATCTCGGCGACGAAGTGGGCGAAGCGATTGTCCACCGTCAAGGTGGCCGAGGTGAAGATCCAGGCCACCTCGGGGCGCTGCACCTCGGCACCGAAGCGCTCGGCGACCGACAGCGGCGTCAGATTGAGGGTAAAGTGCAGACGCGAACAGTCATACCAGTAGGAGAAACCGGTCTGGTTGACCGCCAGCACCTCCCCAAGGCGGGTGCGCAGCTCGCTGATGCGCTCGAAACAGTGATCCAGCAGCTCCCCTCGCCCGAGCGCCAGTTTCAGCACTTCATAACAGAGCCCGATGGCATCGTTGAGGCGGGCCAGCGCCTGGGCCCAGAGGGATTGTCTCAGCAGATCCCGGGTGTTGCCGCGCCCCCCCTCCACGCCGAAGGCAAGGCGCAGATCCTGACTGGCAATGGCGAGCCTGTCCGCCGCCTTGCCAAGCTGGGCCATGTCATGAGCCTCTGCCCGGTAGGCAAGCTGGATATCCTGCGCCAAATCCTGGATGGTGCGGCTGCCCACGGACTTGCCGAAGTAGTGGCTGGCGATCTCGGGCAGCTGGTGCGCCTCGTCGAATACATAGACCTGCGCCTCGGGCACCAGCTCGCCAAAGCCGGTGTCTTTGACCGCCATGTCGGCGAAAAAGAGGTGGTGGTTGATCACCACCACCTGGGCGTCCATGGCACGGCGCCGGGCGATGACCAGGTGACAATCATCGTAATAGGGGCAGTCGCGACCCAGGCAGTTGTCGTTGGTGCTGGTGACGTGGGCAAGGATCTCGGCGTTCTCCTGTAGCCCCGGGATATCCCCCACATCGCCGTTGTCGGTAGCGGTCGACCAGGATTTGACCTTCACGAGATCGCTCAGGACCTCGGGCTTTTGCAGATGGGATTCACTCAACAGCCGGTTCATCCGCTCGATGCAGAGGTAATTGCTGCGCCCCTTGAGCAGTGCCACCGGCGGGGTGTAGTGAAGCGCCCCCGTGATGGTGGGCAGATCCCGATAGAAGAGCTGCTCCTGCAGATTCTTGGACCCGGTGCTGATCACCACCCGCTTGCCGGATTCCAGCGCAGGCACCAGATAGGCATAGGTTTTGCCAGTGCCCGTTCCAGCCTCCACCAGCAAACGGCCACCTTGCTTGATGGCGCGGGACACCGCCTCGGCCATCTCCAGTTGCGGGGCACGGGCCTTGAAGCCGTCAATATGGCGGGCCAGGGGGCCGTCTGGCTTGAACAGGGTCTGGATGATGGTCAAAGGCATGTCCCGTTGCAAAAGCGGGCATTATGCCAAAAGCGCGGAAAAAGCGGGACTGATAATGCGTTCAGACGAAGAGATCAATCCGGTGGTCCGGATCCGGTTTGTGATCATCATCCTGTACCGCTGGTTGATCAGCCTTTGGCGGCTGCTCTCTCTGCTGGTGATGCTGGCCACCGCCGCCATTGTCGGTGCCTATCTTGCGCAGCTGATGTTTCTGGCTGATCTGGGTCACCTCCCGCTTGATGTCATCCGGGCTCGGTGTCGAGGGTGCACGGGGCAGGATGGGAAATAACAGGTCCTGGCTGGGCATGATGTCGCCTCCTTTGGCATCTCATTGTCTAGTTATCGACCAGAAAACCGTTTTCTCAACTTTAATCGTCCTGATCACATTTTTCGGTTGCATTTTCTGTCAAGGCAGGTAGTTTAAATCGGGCGTCAACAACGGCATCTGATTTGTAAAGGATTGATTACATCATGAAGTTCACCACCCTGAAGACTCATCATCACCATCATCATCCCGAATAGTCTTTCAGGAGGTTGACTGCTGGAAGACACTTAACTGGTGACTTCCAAAAGGACCGCAAGATTCATAAACCCTCGGAAGCACATACTTCCGAGGGTTTTTTCGTTTTTGACTAAAAGGAAATCGAGCAATGGAAACACAACGTCTGCGCATCGCCATGCAAAAATCCGGTCGTCTGAGCCAGGATTCCCAGGCCCTCTTCAAGAGCTGCGGCCTCAAGATCAACCTGCGGGAACAGCGCCTCATCGCCCATGTCGAGAACATGCCCATCGACATTCTGCGAGTGCGTGATGACGACATCCCGGGTCTGGTGATGGAAGGGGTGGTCGATCTTGGCATCATCGGCGAGAACGTTCTCGAAGAGGTGCAGCTCATTCGCGCAGCCCAGGGGCAGCCCTTTGCGGTGAAGACCCTCAAGCAGCTCGACTTCGGCGGCTGCCGCCTCTCTCTGGCGGTGCCGGACGATGTCAACTACACAGGACCCGAGAGCCTGGCCGACAAGCGCATCGCCACCTCCTACCCCGGTCTGCTCAAGCGCTTCTTCGACGAGAAGGGCCTGGGCTTCAAGAGCGTGATGCTGGGTGGCTCGGTGGAAGTGGCCCCCCGCGCGGGTCTGGCCGATGCCATCTGCGATCTGGTCTCCACCGGCGCGACCCTGGAAGCCAACGGCCTGAAAGAGGTCGAGGTGATCTACCGCTCCAAGGCCGTCCTGGTGCAGGCTCCCAACCCCCTGAACGATGCCAAGCAGAAACTCATCGACAAGCTGCTGCCCCGCATCCAGGGGATGCAGCAGGCGCGCGAAAGCAAATACATCATGCTGCACGCCCCCAAAGACAAGCTCGATGCCATCACCGATCTGCTGCCGGGGGCGGAGCGTCCCACCATCATGCAGCTCGCCGGTGACACCAACCAGGTGGCCCTGCACGTCGTCTCCAGCGAAACCCTGTTCTGGGAGACCATGGAACAGCTCAAGGCCCTGGGTGCCAGCTCCATCCTGGTGCTGCCCATTGAAAAGATGATGGAATAAGCCGAGATGATGGAATAAGGAAGACACATCATGCAGACCCTGATCTGGAAGACCCTCTCCCCCGCCCGGCAAGCCGAGGTCCTGACCCGGCCCGCCCTTGGCGACGAAGCCGACATCGGTACCGTGGTGCGAGACATCATTGCCGCGGTACGTAGCCGGGGCGATGAGGCCCTGCGCGAGCTGAGCCAGCGTTTCGAACGCGCGCCCCGCGAACAGCTTCGGGTGAGCGACGCGGAAGTGGATGCCGCCTGCGCTCGACTCGGTGATGACATCAAGGGTGCCATCGAGGCCGCCATCGCCAATATCCGTACCTTCCACGCCGCCCAGGTACAGCCCGTCGTCCGAGTCGAAACCCAGCCCGGGGTACTGTGCGAGCTGCGCACCCAACCCATCAGCCGGGTCGGCCTCTATGTCCCGGGAGGCAGCGCGCCGCTCCCCTCCACCGTGATGATGCTGGCCATTCCGGCAAGCCTGGCCGGTTGCCGTGAGGTGGTGCTCTGTACCCCGTCTCCGGCGAGCGACGAGATCCTGTTTGCCGCCCGCGCCTGTGGCGTCCGTCAGGTGTTCGCCATCGGCGGCGCCCAGGCCATCGCGGCCATGGCCTATGGCACGCAAACCATCCCCAAGGTGGACAAGATCTTCGGCCCGGGCAACGCCTATGTGACCGAAGCCAAGGGCCAGGTTTCCCGTGACTGGCGGGGCGCCGCCATCGACATGCCAGCCGGCCCCTCCGAGGTGCTGGTGATCGCAGACGAGAGCGCCAACCCGGCCTTCGTGGCATCGGATCTGCTCTCCCAGGCCGAGCACGGCCCCGACAGCCAGGTGGTGCTGGTCACCACCTCCGCTTCCCTGGCCGATGCCATCGGCAGCGAGATCCAGGCGCAACTCGCCGACCTCAGCCGCCGCGACATCGCCGAGCAAGCCCTGAAGGCAAGCCTGGTGATCCTCTGCGACAACCTGGAGGAGGCCTGCGCCATCTCCAACGCCTATGCACCGGAACACCTCATCGTGCAGACCCGGGCCCCCCGGGATCTGCTGGACAAGCTCGAGAACGCGGGCTCCATCTTCCTCGGGGCATGGACACCGGAGTCGGTCGGTGATTACGCCAGCGGCACCAACCACACCCTGCCCACCTACGGCTATGCCCGCACCTGCTCGAGCTTGGGGCTTGCCGACTATCAGCGCCGCTACACGGTTCAAGAGCTCACTGCAGACGGCATTCGCGGCCTTGGCCCCATCGTCCAGCGCATCGCCCAGGCCGAGGGGCTCGATGCCCACAAGCATGCCGTCACCCTCAGGTTGAACGCCCTGGCCGCCGAGCCCCAACAAACAGCACAGCAGAAGGATTTGTCATGAGCATCGTCAATCTGGCCCGTCGCGTTGTGCGGGCTCTCACTCCCTACCAGTCCGCTCGCCGCATCGGCGGCCAGGGCCACGTCTGGCTCAATGCCAACGAGGCCCCCCTGGCCTATCCCTTCACCGTCGAGGGGAGCCGCCTCAACCGCTATCCCGAGTGCCAGCCGGCCGAGGTGGTGAATGGCTATGCCGCCTACGCCGGGGTCAATCCGGATCAGGTGCTGGTAAGCCGCGGTGCCGACGAGGCCATCGAGCTCTTGATCCGCACCTTCTGCGAGGCAGGGGAAGATCAAATCCTCATCTGCCCCCCCACCTACGGCATGTACGCCATCAGCGCCGAGACCTGTGGCGTGGGGATTGTCGAGCAGCCATTGACCGCCAGCCGTCAGCCGGACTGGCCCGCCATCGCCGATCGCCTCTCTGACGTGAAGCTGGTGTTCCTCTGCTCCCCCAACAATCCCACCGGGGATCTGGTGGGCCGCAAGGGACTCGTCGCCCTGCTGGAGAAGGCCCGGGACCGCGCCATCATCGTCGTGGACGAGGCCTACATCGAGTTCTGCCCGGAGGCCTCCGTGGTGGACCTGCTCGCCCAATACCCGAACCTGGTGGTGACCCGCACCCTCTCCAAGGCCTTCGCCCTGGCAGGGATCCGCTGCGGCTTTACTTTGGGGGATCCAGAGGTGATTGCCATGCTGGCCAAGGTGATCGCGCCCTACCCCATTCCCGACCCCATCGCCCAGATTGCCGCCCAGGCGCTCTCTCCCATGGGGCTGGAATTGATGCAGGAGCGGGTGCAGGAGCTCAACAAGCAGAAGGCGCTCATCAAGGCGGAGCTGCTTCGTCTGTCCTGCGTCAAGGAAGTGTTCGAGGACAAAGGCAACTTCGTGCTGGTGCGCTTCAAAGATGGCGCCGCCGTGTTCGCCGCCATGAAGGCCGCCGGCATCATCTTGCGTGATTTCTCCAGCAAGCCTGGCCTTGACAACAGCATCCGCATCACCATCGGCTATCAGGGCGAAATGGACGCCGTGCTCGCCGTGCTGCGTGACCTGCCCCCACCCTCTCTGTAAGACAAGCAAGGATGTAGCGATGAAAACCCCGTTTTTGTTTATCGACCGTGACGGCACCCTGATCGAGGAGCCGGTCACCGACAAGCAGGTGGACAGCCTTGCGAAGCTGCGCTTCGAGCCCATGGTGATACCTGTGCTGCGTGAGCTCCAGGCCGCCGGCTACGTGCTGGTGATGGTGACCAACCAGGATGGGCTCGGCACCGCCAGCCTGCCCCTTGAACACTTCCAGCCGCCCCACGACCTGATGATGCACCTCTTCGAATCCCAGGGCGTCACTTGGGAGCAAGTGCTGATCTGTCCCCACTTCCCCACCGACGGTTGCAGCTGCCGCAAGCCTCACCTTGGGCTGGTGAAGGAGTATCTCGCCTCGGGCCGCATCGACTTTGCCAACTCCTTCGTGATTGGCGACAGACAGACCGACATCCAGCTTGCCGAGAACATGGGCATCCGCGGCATACGCTACCACCCGCAAGATCACGGCTGGACTGCCATTCGTGATCAGCTGCTCTCCAAGGGGCGCGTGGCCGAGGTGGAGCGCTACACCAAGGAGACCCGCATCCAGGTGGCGGTGGATCTCGACAAGAGCGGTGGCAACCAGATCGCCACCGGCATCGGCTTCTTCGATCACATGCTGGATCAGATAGCGACCCACGCGGGCTTTCGCCTCAAGCTCAAAGTGTGCGGCGATCTGCACATCGACGATCACCACACGGTGGAAGATGTGGGATTGGCACTGGGTCAAGCCCTGCGCCAGGCCCTTGGCAACAAGCGCGGCATCGGCCGCTTCGGCTTCGTGCTGGCGATGGACGAGGTGCAGGCGGTGATCGACGGGCGTCCCCGCCAGGAGGCTGACAGCACCTCGCTGACCGAGCTGGACGTGGCCACTGCGCTGGATCTGAGCGGCCGTCCCTACTTCGTGTTCGACTGCCCGAGCGGCTTTGGTCGCGACAGCGTGGGAGAGATGGCCACCGAGATGGTGCCCCACTTCTTCCGCTCCCTCTCTGACGCCATGGCCATCACCTTGCAGATGAAGGTGGGCAGCGGCAACACCCACCATCAGGTGGAGGCGCTGTTCAAAGGCTTTGGCCGCGCCCTGCGCCAGGCCATTCGCGTGGAAGGGAGCGAGCTTCCCTCCAGCAAGGGGGTGCTGTGATGGGGAAACAGAACCTGGTCATCATCGACACCGGCTGCGCCAACCTCGCCTCGGTGCGCATGGCGTTCGAGCGCCTCGGCGTGCAGCCCAGGGTGAGCTGCAAGGCCACCGACATCGAGCAGGCGGACAAACTGATCCTGCCCGGCGTCGGCACCGCCATCGCCGCCATGAAGAACCTCAATGAGCGGGAACTGGTGCCCCTCATTCGCGCCGCCAAGCAGCCGCTGCTCGGTTTTTGCCTCGGCATGCAGATGCTGGCACAGGCCTCGGAAGAGAACATGAGCGCCGATGGCAGCGAAGGAGCGCTCATCGACTGCCTCGGCATCGTGCCTGGCAGGATCCGCCTGATGGAGGTGGGCAACCTGCGCCTGCCCCACATGGGCTGGAACCAGATTGAACACGACGAGACCCACCCGCTACTCAAAGGCATTCCCAGCGGCAGCTACTTCTACTTTGTCCACTCCTATGCGCTGGAGGTGACCGACGCGACCCTGGCGACCTGCGGCTACGGCCTGCCCTTTACCGCCATCGTCGGGCGGGACAACTTCTTTGGCGCCCAATTCCACCCGGAGCGATCCGGCCCGGCCGGTGCCCGCCTACTGCAAAACTTTCTGGAGCTATGACAGGCATGATTATTCCCGCAATCGACCTTATCAACGGTCAGGTCGTGCGCCTCTATCAGGGCGACTACGGCCAGAAAACCGCCTACAGCGACAACCCGCAGGCCCGCTTCGATGACTATGTCAGCCAGGGGGCGGCGCAGCTGCACCTGGTGGATCTGGACGGCGCCAAGGATGCCAAGGCCCGCCAGTTGGCCCTCATCGCCCAGCTGCTGTCCGCCACCGAGGCACCGGTGCAGGTCGGCGGCGGCGTGCGCAGCGAACAGGATGTGGCCGACTTGCTGGCGGCCGGCGCCAGCCGGGTGGTGATCGGTTCCACCGCCGTCAAATCCCCGGATCTGGTGGCCAGCTGGATGGAGAAATATGGCCCCGAGCGCATCGTGCTGGCCCTGGATGTCAACATCGATGAACAGGGCAACCGCCACATCGCAGTGGCTGGCTGGCAGGAGAACAGCGGCATCTCCATCGAGGCGCTGATCGAGCGCTTCCTCCCCGCCGGACTTAAACACGTGCTCTGCACCGACATCAGCCGGGACGGTACCCTGGCGGGCACCAACGTCGAACTCTACCGGGATCTCTGTGCCCGCTACCCGAACGTCGGCTTCCAGGCGTCCGGCGGTATCGGCGGTCTGGCGGATATCGAGGCGCTCAAGGGAACCGGCGTCAAGGGGATCATCCTCGGCCGTGCCCTGCTGGAGGGCAAGTTTGACGTGGCAGAAGCCATTCGCTGCTGGGGTGACGGCCGCGCTGCGTGACGCGCCCCTTTCTGGCATCAGACAGCCTGCCCATCCGGGCAGGCCTCTTTCTCCCCGATGGGGGCGAATCTTATGATTTGGCAGCAATTGGCTCTATACTCGACCTCACAGGGATAGCGTCATGGAAGACATATGTTGACACCTCACAACGCCACCATCCTGATCGTCGACGACTCACCCGAAAATCTGATGGTACTGACCGAATTGCTTTCGCCTCATTACCGCGTGCTGGCTGCACAGAGCGGGGAAAAATGCCTGCGCATCGTCAGCGCGGATCCAAAGCCTGACCTCATCCTGCTGGATGTGATGATGCCCGGCATGGATGGTTATGAAGTGCTCAGGCAATTACGTCAGTCCCCGATCAGCAGCCGTATTCCCGTCGTTCTGCTCACCGCCCTCGCCGACCCCCAAAGCGAGGAGTTCGGCCTCTCCCTCGGCGCCGCCGACTACATCACCAAGCCCATCAAGCCGGTGGTCGTTCAGGCCCGGGTGCGTACCCAGCTGGAGGCAAAGCAGGCCCGTGACGGCCTGCAAAACCAGAATGCGGCGCTGGAAGCCGAGGTCGCGCGGCGAATGGCGGAAAACGACCTGATCCAGCAGGTCTCCATCCGCGCCCTCGCCCATCTGGCGGAGATCCGCGACCCCGAAACCGGCAACCATATCCTGCGCACCCAGGGCTATGTGCGTCTGCTGGCGAGCGCCCTGGCTGATCACCCCCGTTTCGCCGATACCCTGACCCCGGGTTACATCGACCTGCTGAGCCGCTCCGCACCGCTTTATGATATCGGCAAGGTGGGCATTCCCGACCACATCCTGCTCAAACCGGGCAAGCTGACCCCGGAGGAGTGGCAGATCATGCGCACCCACGCCAAGCTCGGCAGCGATGCCATCGAGGAGGCCGAACAGGACATGGAGCAGCCCCTGGCCTTCCTCACCCTGGCCAAGGAGATCGCCCACTGGCACCACGAGAAGTGGGATGGCAGCGGCTACCCGGACGGCTTGCAAGGGGACGCCATCCCCCTCTCGGCTCGCCTGATGGCGCTGGCAGACGTGTTTGACGCCCTCATCTGCGCCAGGGTCTACAAGCCGGCCATGAGCTACGACGAGGCTCGCGCCCTCATCCTCTCCGGCAGCGGCCACCATTTCGATCCCGATGTCGTGACCGCCTTCGATCGCCATTTCGACGCGTTCGTCACCATTGCCGAACGCTACCAGGATGGCAGCGAGGCCGTGGATGGCTGAGGCTCCTCTGACCCGGGCACATGTGCTCAACGTCGTGCTCACCTATGCCGCCGTGGCAAGCCTGTGGATCCTGCTCTCCGACAAGGCGGTGGAGTGGCTGTTCAGCACCCCTGCCCAGTTCGCCATGGCAAGCACCATCAAGGGCTGGCTCTTCATCCTCATCACGGCCCTCATGCTTTATGCCATGCTGCGTCGTCGCATCAGCCAGCCAGCGGTGACGCCCGCCCTCTCCCGGCGTCAGTGGATCCCCTTCCTGCTGCTCAACGGGCTCATCCTGGCCCTGACCGCCATGGCCATCGCCCGCAACATCGAACTGACCCGGGACACGGAAGTGGCCCGTCTCGAAGCCATCGCCGATCTCAAAAGCCGGCGCATCACCGAATGGCTCGACAACCGCGATCAGGATGTCCGCCAGATCATCGAGAGCCCGCGTTATGGTGCCCTGCCTCCTGATGGGCTGACGGCAAAGACACAGTGGCTGACACAACTGCAGGACGTCCTCTCGCTGCGTGGATTCCAGGGGGCGACCCTGCTTGATCCTGCCGGCCATATCCTGTGGCAGACCCCGGGGGCTGGCCCCGTGAATAGTCCCCTGCAGGCCGCCCTTTCCCGGGTTGAGGCAGGCAAGGTGCTCAGAGTGGCCCCCTATGTCGATGGAAAGGGATACGCCAGACTGGATTTTCTGGCTCCCCTCGGCCCGTCAGGCCACGGGACCACCGTCCTCGCGCTGCACATCATCGGTACTGACTGGGCCGATCGCATCCTTCGTACCTGGCCCATCCCAGACAGCAGCGGAGAAGCCATTCTGTTTCGCCAGCAGGGGGATCAGGTCCACTATCTGAGTAGCCTGCGCTATCGCCCGGAACCGGCTCTCACCCTGCACTATCCCGTCACCCACCCCACCCTGCTGGCAGCCCAGTATTTGCGGCTCGCCGAACGCGGCACGCCCCAGGTGCTTTATGGCCAGGATTACCGGGGCAGCGAGGTCTTCGGGGTTGTCTATCCGGTCATGAACACGGACTGGTACCTGCTGGCCAAGATCGACAAGGCGGAACTCTACCAGGCCACCTTCAAGGAGAGCGTCTGGATCGGTCTCATCGGCCTGCTGGTGCTCTTTGTCACCAACGCCGGCATCATCCTGCTGCGCCAGCACACCCGGCTGCAGATGGCCGAGCAGCTTCAGCACTCCCAGTCCCAGCGGCTGGAGGCGTTGCAACTGCTCTCCGCCATCGCCGACAGCTCGGAAGACGCCATCTTCGCCAAGAACAAGGAGGGCAGATACATCCTCTTCAACCGGGCCGCCAGCCAGTTTGTCGGCAAGCCGGTTGACGAGGTGCTGGGCCAGGATGATCTGACGCTCTTCCCGCCGCAGCAGGCGCAGATGCTGATGGCATCCGGGCGCCAGGTCATAGAGCGCAACCGGGTGCAGACCGAGGAGGAGTACCTGACCCTGCCCGATGGCGAGCATGTGTTTCTCGCAACCAAAGGCCCCTTGCAAGACAGCGAGGGGCAGGTGATCGGGATCTTCGGCATCTCTCGGGACATCACGGACTTCAAACGGGCCGAGGCCGACTTGCGAGAGCGCGAGGGGCTGTTCCGTGCCCTGGTGGAGCAATCCCTTGCCGGGATCTACATCATCCAGCAGGGTCGGCTCTGCTACATCAACCCCTGTTTTGCCCGACTGTTTGGCTATGACACCCCGGGGGCGCTGATCGCCGTTGGCCAGTTACACGCCCTTGCCGCTCCCAAGGACAGCACCAGGGTCGCCGAGCTGGTGCACGCGTGCGAGCAGGACGCGCGCGATATCCACACCCGCTTCAGTGCCCTGCATCAGCACGGGGAATCCCTGGAGGTCGAGCTGTACGGGCGGCGCGTCGACTACCTCGGCCAGCCCGCCATCATCGGCATTCTGCTCGATGTCACCGAACGGGAGCAGGTTGAACAGGCCCTGACCCGCCAGGCCAGCGAGCTGCGCCAGCAGAACCATGAGCTGGAGCGGTTCAACAAGGTGATGGTGGACAGGGAGCTCGCCATGCTGGCCCTCAAGCACCAGATCAACGGGCTCTCCCGTCAGCTCGGAGTGCCGCCCCCCTATCCCCAGGCCCCCATGCCACCGGAGGATCTCCCATGATGAGCTGGTCACCCCTGTGGCATGTGCGCCCCTCTACCCAGCGCTGGGGGATCTCCCTGCTGGCCGTGCTGCTGCCCGTTCTGATGTTGCAAATCCGTGTCCAGCTGCCCATCGCCTTTGGTGAGCGACCGCTGCTGGTTCTCTTCATGCTGCCCATCATCGTCTGCGCCCTGTTGGGGGGCTTGTTGCCTGGTCTGCTCTGCACCCTGATCACCGCCCTGGTCACCAGCTATTTCATGCTCCCCCCCATCTATTCACTGAGTGTCGAGGCTGGCCAGGATCTGGTGCAATGGTGCCTGCTCATCGCCAACGGTCTGCTCATCAGCGTGCTCAGTGCCGCCTTTCATCGCGCCCGGGCCAGAGAGGTCCTGCGCTGGCAGGAGCTGATGAACACCCAGAACCAGTTGCAGCAGAGCGAGAACCGCTTCCAGGTCACCTTCGAACAGGCAGCGGTCGGCATCGCCCTGGTCTCCCCCGATGGACACTGGCTGCGTGTCAATCAGCGGCTGTGCCACATCCTGGGCTACCGGGCCGACGAGCTCACCGGGATGACGTTCCAGCAGTTGACCCACCCGGACGATCTCTACCTCGATGAGGCCCATGTGGCCCGGATGCTGGCGGGAACTATCCCCCACTACACCCTGGAGAAGCGCTACCTGCACAAGGGGGGCGAGATCATCTGGACCACTCTGACGGTGGCCCTGGTGCGCGACGCCGAAGGCAATCCCGACTACTTCATCTCCATCATCGAGGACAACCGGCAGAACAAGGAGACCGAGGAGGCGCTGCGCCGCAATGAAGCCATACTGCGCGAGTCCCAGCGTCTCGCCAAGATAGGGAACTGGCGCTGGCGCGTGGCCGATGACAGCCACTTCTGGTCACCGGAGATCTATCGCATCTATGGCCGGGATCCGGCCCTCCCCCCCGCCGTCTATCCCGAGGTCAGAAAATACTTCACCCAGGAGGGGTGGCACACGGTGGCCCAGGCCGTCGAGCGCTGCAGGCTGGACGGGCAGCCCTACGAGTGCGATGCCGAAGTGATCACGGAGCAGGGGGAGACCGCCTGGGTCATTGCCCGTGGGGCGGCGCTCAGGGACAGGGATGGCACCATACTCGAGCTCTACGGCACCGTGCAGGACATCACGGAGCGCAAGCTCGCGGAGCAGCGCCTGCAACACAATCAGCAGATGGCGCTCGATACCCAGCGTCGTGCTCGCCTCGCAGCCCTGAACCTGATGGACGACGCCATCAGTGCACGGGTGCGCGCCGAAACCGTCAGCAGCGCCCTGCGCGAGAGCGAACAGCGCCTGCTGATGGCCCAGGAAGGGGCCCATGTCGGCATCTGGGAATGGGACATGGTCAGCAACCGTCTCTTCTTCTCGCCGGAATGCGCCCGCCTCTATGGCCGCAGTGCCGAGGCGCTCGGCGAGCTGGCCGCCTGGCAAGCCTGCCTGCATCCGGATGACAGGCCGCACATCGAGCAGTTGCTGGCGGAGCGGGCGGTCAGCGGCGCCCCCGTCGAGCTGGAGTTCAGGATCCTGCTGCCAGATGGCGGCATCCGCTGGCTGGTGAGCAAAGGGAGCGTCTATCGGGACGCCCAGCAACGGCCCGTGCGCCTCCTTGGCATCCATCTGGACATCACCCAGAGCAAGCTGGCCGAGCAGCAGTTGCGCCAGTTGTCCCTGGCCCTCGAACAGAGCCCTGACGGCGTCTTCATCACCGACACCCGGGCGCGCATCGAGTACGTCAACCCCGCCTTCCTCGCCGCCAGCGGTTACCAGCAGCACGAGGTGATAGGCCGGACCCCGTCCCTGCTGCGCTCTGGCCTCACCCCGGATGCCAGCTATGTCGCCCTGTGGGATGCCATCAACCACGGCCAGCGCTGGCATGGCGAATTCATCAACCAGCGCAAGGATGGCTCCCACTACCAGGTGCTGGCCACGGTGTCGCCGATCCGCCAGGAGAGCGGTGAAATCACCCACTACGTCACGGTCCAGGCCGACATCACCGAGAAGAAACAGCTCGGCGAGGAGCTGGACCAGTATCGCTACCACCTGGAGGAGATGGTCAACGAGCGCACCCGGCAGCTGGCCCAGGCCCACCAGCGGGCCGAAAGTGCCAACCACGCCAAGAGCGCCTTCCTTGCCAACATGAGCCACGAGATCCGCACCCCCATGAATGCCATCCTGGGGCTCACCTATCTGCTCAAGCGCGACACCCGGGATCCCACCGACCTCGAACGGCTGACCAAGATAGACACTGCCGCCCAGCACCTGCTCAGCATCCTCAACGACATCCTGGATCTCTCCAAGATCGATGCGGGCAAGATGACGCTGGAGCTGACCGATTTCACCCTCACCGCCATGCTGGACAACGTCCGCGCCCTGATGAACGACCAGGCCAGGGCCAAGGGGCTCACCATAGTGACGGACATCGGCGATACCCCCGCCTGGGTGCACGGCGACATCACCCGCCTGCGCCAGGCCCTGCTCAACTATGCGACCAACGCCATCAAGTTCACCGAGCAGGGAACCGTCACCCTGCGCGTCAGGCTGGCCCGCCCCCTCACCACCGGCTACCTGCTGCGCTTCGAGGTGGAAGATACCGGCATCGGCATCACCCCTGCGCAGCGCGAGAAGCTGTTCCAGGCGTTCGAACAGGCGGATGTCTCCACCACTCGCAGATATGGCGGCACTGGCCTTGCAATCACCAGCCGGATCGCCGCCCTGATTGGGGGTGAGGTCGGAGTCACCAGCGAGCCAGGCCAGGGAAGCTGCTTCTGGTTTACCGCCAGGCTGTTCAAGGCAAAAGAGGACGCTCCTTCCCGGACCCCGTCCGAGCAGGGGAACCAACAGGCCTTCAGCTTCCCTCGCCACGCCCGGATCCTGCTGGTGGAAGACAACGCCATCAACCGGGAAGTGGTGCTCGAGCTCCTGTGCCACAGCGGCCTCGTCATCGAGACGGCCGTCAACGGCCAGGAGGCCCTGGCCCTCGTCAGCCAGCACCCCTTCGACCTCATCCTGATGGACATACAGATGCCAGTGATGGATGGCTACAGCGCCACCCGCGCCATCCGGGCCCTGCCCGGCATGGACAGGCTGCCCATCCTGGCGCTCACCGCCAGCGCCTTCGAGGAGGACAGAAAGGCGAGCGCATCGGCCGGCATGAACGATTTCATTGCCAAGCCCGTCACCCCCGCCAAGCTGTTTGAAGCCCTGCAGCGCTGGCTGCCCCAAGGCAAGGTCCCCGAGCTTGCCCCGGACGACAGCACTCGCCATCCCGTGACAGGCCCCCTTGCCCGCCTGCAGGCACACCCGGGTCTGGATCTCGACCAGGGGCTGGCGGCCCTCAACGGCAATCAGGAGAAATACCTGGCCCTGCTTCGCGACTTCATCCATGAGCATGGCCAGGACATGACCCGGCTGCACCGCCACTTGCAGGCCGGGGAGCACAGCGATGCAACCCGCATGGTCCATAGCCTGCGCGACGTGGCGAGCACCCTGGGGGCACATGAGCTGTCGCGCCACTGCCTGGCCCTGGAGCAGGCCATCGCGGACGGCAACACTGAGCCCACCGGACTCATGTCATCCATCGATGAAGAGATCGCCGCCCTTTGCGCTCTGCTCGGGGACGATCTCGCCGCCCCGACCACCGATCTGGTGCCTCTGGGGGATCAGTGGCGCCAGCAACTGCTGGGCCAGATGGAAGCCCTGCTGGTGCAAAGCGACACCGCCGTGATCCCCCTCTACGAGCAGTATTCCGGTCCCCTTCGCCTCATGCTGGGGTCTCGCAGCGACACCCTGACCAGGCAACTGAAGGCGTTTGATTTTGATGCCGCCCTGCTCACCCTGCGCCAGCATATGGCAACGGACGAGACCCACCCGGACGATCGGGCTCCCCTCCCCGAGGCGCCAGCCTGCCATCCGGGGCAGGTCAAGGGCGACAAAGGGTTGAATCACTGAATGAAGTCATGCATATAGTGGGGTGCCCAGAGGCGACGAGACGGCCTGCCGGGCCTGTCGTTTCTCCCTTCATGGGCCCCCGTTCAAGGCATGCCAACCGTGTTCCCGTCCGCCGCCCGGGCCAACGCCGGCGGCAGAACGACGTTTCTTTAACCGTGCTTTACATGGAGCAATGAGCATGTTGTCAAAGCGTATTATCCCCTGTCTCGACGTCAAAGATGGCGTGGTGGTCAAGGGCGTGCAGTTTCGCAACCACGAGGTGATGGGCGGCATTGTCGACCTCGCCCGCCGCTACGCCGCCGAGGGCGCCGATGAGCTGGTCTTCTATGACATCACCGCCTCGAGCGACGAACGGGTAGTGGACAAGAGCTGGGTAAGCCGGGTGGCGGAAGTCATCGACATCCCCTTCTGCGTCGCCGGCGGCATCAAAAGCGTGGAGGATGCCCGCCAGATCCTGGAATTCGGTGCCGACAAGGTCTCCATCAACTCCCCCGCCCTGGCCGATCCCACCCTGATCACCCGGCTCGCCGAGCGCTTCGGCGTGCAGTGCGTGGTGGTGGGTATCGACTCCTACTTCGATGCCGCCCTCGGTCAATATCAGGTCAAACAGTTTACCGGCGACGAGAGCCGCACCCGCACCACCACCTGGACCACCCTGGAGTGGGTACAGGAAGTGCAGCGCCGGGGCGCGGGAGAGATAGTGCTCAACGTGATGAACCAGGACGGCATGCGTCAGGGGTACGACCTTGAGCAGCTCAAGCTGGTGCGCGCCGTGTGCAAGGTGCCCCTCATCGCCTCCGGCGGCGCCGGGGCCATGGAGCACTTTCGCGATGCCTTTACCCTGGCCGACGTGGACGGGGCGCTGGCCGCCTCCGTGTTCCACAAGGGCCTCATTCCCATTCCCGAATTGAAACGCTGGCTGAAAAACGAAGGAGTCGCCATCCGTGAATAATCAAGCAGTAGACAATGCATTGCCGCTGGCCGAGCGCCTGGACTGGGCCAAGTGTGAGGGCATGATCCCCGCCATCGTCCAGCATTCCCTCAGCGGCGAAGTGCTGATGCAGGGCTTCATGACCCGCGAGGCGCTGGAAAAGACCCAGACCACCGGCCAGGTCACCTTCTTCAGCCGCAGCAAGCAGCGCCTGTGGACCAAGGGCGAGAGCTCGGGTCATGTGCTCAAGCTCGTCGCCATCACCACCGACTGCGATCAGGACTCCCTGCTCATTGCCGCCGACCCGGTCGGCCCCACCTGCCATCTGGGCAACCCCTCCTGCTTCGACGGCCACCCCGTGCCGCCGCTCGGCTTCCTGGCCGAGCTCGAACAGATCCTGGCATCACGCAAAGGGGCAGATCCCGCCACCAGCTACACCGCCAGCCTCTATGGCAAAGGCACCAAGCGCATCGCCCAGAAGGTGGGTGAAGAGGGGGTGGAAGTGGCCCTGGCCGCCATGGCGAAAGACAGGGAAGAGCTCATCAACGAATCCGCTGACCTGCTCTACCACCTGACAGTCTTGCTGCAAAACGAAGGCTTGGGTTTGAAGGATGTGGTGCAGCGCCTGCATGAGCGCCACACCAAGTAATTATTGAATTCTGTTCAACAAAACGGGCCCTGTGGGCCCGTTTCATTTCATGATTGCCCCCTCGCCGGGGGATGGCAGGCCCCGCGCCGCCCTCAGCCGATACGGGTCCAGAAGCTCATGTTGACCGAGTGATGGTCAAGCAGGGTCAGGTACTCCCCTGCCACGTCGTTGTGCAGCCACTGCTGGCAATAGGCTTCCACCAGCGACTGGCTGGGGGCCATCACCACATCGGCATAGAGGCCGTCGGCGCCGCGCAGCAGGCAGTGCATGATGAGCTCGGATTGCTGAAGAAGAAACTCGGACTCGACCCGCCGTGACAGGGCGAGCAAATCCGCCTCCGTCACCCCTTCCCTGAGCCTGAAGGTGGCAAATTCGACGCCCCCTGCCTGTTGCATGTCACCCTTGATGATCATCTCGTTTTCTCCGTTGTGGATGGTCTGGAGAACCCAGCATAACGAAGGGCTACTGACAGCCTTGTGTCAGTCCTGAATGACTTTTTCGGCGCCACTGCGCCCAGGGGGAAACGCATCCGACTGGCGCAGGGCAAGGTAATCGGCCAGGGTCGCGCCAGGGGGCGCCCCTTCCCCCTGACGGCACGGCGCCAGGGTGTCGATGCGATCCACCCTGAAATCCCGGTAGGCCCGGCGCAGCGCACACCAGGCGCCGAGCGTCCAGCATCCGCCCCAGTAGAAGAGCCCGAGGGGAAAGAGCTGGCGTTCCGTCCTGCTGGCGCTGGCATCCCGGTAGCCAATGTGCAGCCAGTGACCGGCCGTGATGGCGTCGTGCAACCTGTCCCAGCGAGCGTATGCAGGCTGCGCCGTGGAATAGTCAGGCACCCGCACCACGGGGACGCGAGGTGCCCGAGCCTCCTTGGCGGGCAGGGCCGCCTCAATCTTGGCGAGCAGGGCGCGGGCCGGATCGGCCATCCCCTTGCCCGTCAGCACCGCCACCAGGTTCACCCCGGTGATGAGGGCCTCCAGCTCGGTCGCACTCAGTTGCAACGGTGCCATTTCGAACCCCTCGCTCAGCCGATAGCCCAGCCCGGCTTCCCCGTAAACCGGAATGCCCGCCAAAGAGAGATCGTCGATATAGCGGTAGATGGTGCGCTCCGACACGCACAGGCGCGTCGCCAGCTCCCGGGCGGTCAGGGGTTGATGCGCCCGCAGCAGGTTGGTCAGTTGAAACAGACGGTCCGATTTTCTCACAGGCATCCTCAGGCTGGCGGGACATGGCGGCCATGGTAAGCCGGGACGGGCTCGAAAGGCACGTCTTGTTGGCTGGCGACCGCTACCGGCGAGGCCCTGCTTCTTTGCATCGCGCAACACAAAACGGGCCCGCAGGCCCGTTGATGGCGCGGCGCCTTTGTCGTCACGCCAACTGCTTGCGCAGCATGAATTTTTGCACCTTGCCGGTGGAGGTCTTGGGCAGCGGGGTGAAGATGATGTGCTTGGGGGCCTTGAAGTGGGCCATCTGCTCGCGGCAGAACGCAATGAGCTCGGCCTGGGTGAGCTCGCGCCCCTCCTTGAGCTTGACGAAGGCGCAGGGCACCTCCCCCCAGGTCTCGTCCGGCATGGCGATCACCGCGGCTTCTTCCACATCGGGGTGGCGATAGAGCACGTCCTCCACCTCCAGGCTGGAAATGTTCTCCCCGCCGGAGATGATGATGTCCTTGGATCTGTCCTTGATCTCCACATAGCCGTCCGGGTGCCAGACCGCGAGATCCCCGCTTCGAAACCATCCCTGTGCCATCGCCTCCTCGCTCGCCGACGGGTTCTTGAGGTAGCCCTTCATGACGATGTTGCCCCGCAGCACTATCTCTCCCAGGGTCTTGCCATCCATGGGAACCGGCTCGCCGCTGACGGGGTTGATGACCCGCATCTCCCCTTGCAGGGGGGAGGCCACCCCCTGGCGCGCCTTGAGACGGGAGAGGGTGGTGGCATCCTGCCCCTGCCAGCGTCTTTGCGGCTCGCACACCACGCAGGGGCCATAGGTTTTGGTGAGGCCATAGACATGGGTCACGGCGATCCCCATGGCCTCCATGCCGGCGATCACGGTGGCGGGCGGCGCAGCCCCCGCCGTCATCGCCTTGACGGGGTGGTCGAGTCCCTGCTTGAGGGCCGGATCGGCATTGTTGAGCATATTGAGCACGATGGGGGCGGCGCAGAAATGGCTCACCTTGTGTTCGCGCAGCGCCCCGTAGATGGCCGCCGCCTGCACGTGGCGCAGACAGACGCTCACCCCGGCGGTGGCCGCCAGGGTCCAGGGGAAGCACCAGCCGTTGCAGTGGAACATCGGCAGGGTCCAGAGGTAGACCGGGTGCTTGGGCAGCTCCCAGGAGAGGGCATTGTTGACCGCATTGAGGTGGGCGCCGCGATGGTGATAGACCACCCCCTTGGGGTTCCCCGTGGTGCCGGAGGTGTAGTTGAGGGAATTGACATCCTCCCCCACCTTAGCGCTTCGCGTCACAGGAGGGGGATTCCCATTACTGGGTGATAGCTGCTCGCGCAGTACCGGGTTCCTGCTTCATCGGGCGGCCTGATTGCACCACGCCTCCACAGGCTAAAACGGCGTGTCCCGCCGCTAAAATATTGCGAGCGCCGTTCACATCGGCGTTCGCCTCATAACCACACGCAGCGCATTTAAACTGGCTTTGCGTCTGGCGGTTATCCTTCGCAGT
>NZ_JAPDBZ010000019.1:0-44139 GCF_027705505.1 Aeromonas sp. QDB56 | reverse complement strand
ATTTTTTAGCCCTGATACTACGTGGACTGGAACTCAAATTCTCTTAAGTGAACAGCATTGCCGCATGGCGGGGCTTTTTGTTGCAATGTCAGACTGACAGAACCCGGGACTACTCGTCCAGGAAGCTGCGCAGCACTTCCGAGCGGCTCGGATGACGCAGCTTGCGCAGAGCTTTGGCTTCGATCTGACGGATACGCTCACGGGTGACGTCGAACTGCTTGCCCACTTCCTCGAGGGTGTGGTCGGTGTTCATGTCGATACCGAAGCGCATGCGCAGTACCTTGGCTTCCCGTGCGGTCAGCCCGGCCAGCACTTCGCGGGTCGCGTTGCGCAGGCTCTCGCTGGTGGCCGCATCCGCTGGCAGAGCCAGGGTGGTATCTTCGATGAAGTCGCCTAAGTGGGAGTCTTCATCATCACCGATGGGCGTCTCCATGGAGATGGGCTCCTTGGCGATTTTCAGTACCTTGCGGATCTTGTCTTCCGGCATGCCCATGCGCATGGCCAGCTCTTCCGGGTTCGGTTCACGACCCATCTCCTGCAGCATCTGGCGGGAGATACGGTTGAGCTTGTTGATGGTCTCGATCATGTGCACCGGGATACGGATGGTACGGGCCTGATCCGCGATGGAGCGGGTAATGGCCTGACGGATCCACCAGGTGGCATAGGTCGAGAACTTGTAGCCGCGACGATATTCGAACTTGTCGACCGCCTTCATCAGACCGATGTTGCCCTCCTGGATCAGATCCAGGAACTGCAGACCGCGGTTGGTGTACTTCTTGGCGATGGAGATAACCAGACGCAGGTTGGCCTCGACCATCTCTTTCTTCGCACGGCGGGCTTTGGCCTCACCGATGCTCATGCGGCGGTTGATGTCCTTGATCTGGGCGATGGACAGACCGGTCTCTTCTTCGATCTGCTGCAGCTTGCCGATGGAACGCAGTACTTCTTCGTCCATCTCGAGCAGGCGGGGAGACCACGCCTTGCCGGCCTGCTTCTGGTATTCGAACCAGGCAGTTTCGCACTCGTTGTTGGTGAAGGCCGCGACGAAGGTCTTCTTCGGCATCTTGGCCTGCTCAACGCAGAGCTTCATGATGATGCGTTCCTGCACGCGGACACGCTCCATCATCTCCCGCATGTTGTTGACCAGGCGATCGAACTGCTTGGGCATCAGGCGGAATTGACGGAAGACATCGGCCAGCTGGGCGATGGCATTCTGGGTGTCGTCGTGGGCACGGCCATTCTGCTGAATGGAGAGACGAGTCACCTCGTACTGGGCACGCAGTTCGCCGAATTTCTCGCGAGCGACTTCCGGATCCGGGCCACCGTCACCATCATCGTCGGAGTTGTCACCGTCTTCGTCTTCGTCTTCGTCCTCATCTTCGTCTTCGTCGGCAAGGTCGTCCTCGCTGAGCTCGGAGCCGATATGAGTGGCGGTCGGCGCCACGTCATCCACTTCGTTCGGATCGATGAAGCCGGAGATGATGTCGGACAGGCGAAGCTGCTCGGCTTCGTACTTGTCGTACTGTTCGAGCAGATAGGTGATGGCTTCAGGGTACTCGGCGACGGAGCTTTGTACCTGGTTGATACCGTCTTCAATCCGCTTGGCGATGTCGATCTCGCCTTCGCGGGTCAGCAGTTCGACGGTACCCATTTCCCGCATGTACATGCGGACGGGATCGGTCGTGCGACCAATTTCAGATTCAACAGATGCCAGAGCCTGGGCCGCTGCTTCGGCAGCGTCCTCATCGGCGGTACCACCTTCAGCCATGATAAGGTCATCGGCATCCGGAGCGTTTTCAACCACTTGAATGCCCATATCGTTGATCATCTGGATGATGTCTTCGATCTGGTCTGAATCGACAATGTCTTGCGGGAGGTGATCGTTCACCTCGGCATAGGTCAGGTAGCCCTGTTCTTTACCTTTGGCAACGAGGAGTTTAAGCTGAGACTGCGGGGTTTGCTCCATAGAACTCATCCGGTTGGTGTTGCTAGGTTGCGCGTACAGTGCGCTGCTGCGCAAATAGCCAATTCTAATAGAAAACCGCCAGACATGCTATGTCTGGTTGCGGCGTCGGTCATGAGAAACCCCTGCCCGCAGTGTTGTCGGGGCCAGGTGGTTATAAAGTGTTTGCTTTCAATCCCGTCGATTCGGGCAACGCTATTCATATTGGGACTGCTCACTCAAATATCAAGCCCCACTCTCATTTCTTTTCTCAATCTGCACCTCTCTGATCAGCATCATCAGCTCCTGAGTTTCCTCAGAGCTTAGCCCTTCCTGCGCCACCTTGGCCTGCAATTCTTCGATCCGTTGCTTCAGGAAAAGGTTGATGAAACCGACAAAAGTATCCTGCAATTCTCCCAGAATATCGGGCTCCTGATCGAGCTTTACCTCTTCAAACAGGTCATGCATCGCCAGCTGGGCAAGTATTTCTCCCTCTTTTGTGCCGCGCCAATGCTCCAGCAGGATACCCGTTGTCACTCCCGGCTGGATCAGGATCTGCTGGTGCAGTTGCAGCAGGAAAGGGATCCCCTGCAGGCGCAGCCCGGCCAACTCGGGCATGGCCGGCAGCTCGGCGGTGATCGCCGGATACTGCACCATCAGGGCCAGAGCCCTGCGGATCGGTGTCAGTTTGGTCGCCTTGGGTTTGTTGACTTCCACCTTGGGCTGGCTGTTGCGGGCAAACAGCTCGGCAATCCGCTGCTTGTTTTCTCCCCAACGCATCATGCTGGAAAGTCGGGTAATCAACCCCTCGCGAGTGAAACCTTCCGGTACCCGACGAATCAGCTCGGCGGCCTTGTTGGCCACTTCAAACTTGCCTGCCTCACCGGAAAGAGCCGCATCGCGCCCGAGGCGTTCGAACATGAAATCCGCAAACGACTGGGCCTTGTCGAGCAGCGCTTCGAACCCCTCCTTGCCGATCTGGCGTACCAGCGAGTCGGGATCCTCGCCATCCGGCAAAAAGACGAACTTGAGTTCACGGCCGTCCTGCAGGTGGGAGAGCGCGTTATCCAGCGCCCGCCAGGCAGCTTCCCGACCGGCGTTGTCGCCGTCGTAGCAACAGACCACCTCTGCCGTGGTACGGAACAGGGTGTGGATGTGATCGCTGGTGGTCGCAGTCCCCAGTGCCGCCACCGCATAGTCGATGTCGTACTGGCCGAGCGCCACCACATCCATGTAACCTTCCACCACCAGGATCCGGCGCGGATCCTTGTGTGCCTGCTTGACCTCATAAAGGCCGAACAGCTCTCGCCCCTTGTGGAAGATGGGGGTTTCGGGGGAGTTCAGGTACTTGGGCGTGCCATCCCCCAGCACTCGGCCACCGAAGCCGATGACCCGGCCACGTTTGTCCCGGATCGGAAACATGATGCGATCGCGGAAACGATCGTAGCTGCCCGGGCCGCTGTCACGGGGGATCAGCATACCGCCCGAAATCAGCAGTTGTTCGTGATCCCGACTGGCGCCAAAGCGGCGACGCACCTGATCCCAGTCCCCAGGGGCATAACCGATGTTGAAGCGCTTGACCACCTCGCCAGTCAGGCCCCGGCCTTTCAGATACTCCACCGCCTGAGGCGCGTTCTTGAGATTGCTCTCGTAGAAGCGCGCAATCTGGTTCATCAGCTCGAACAGATCCTTACTGACGGCTGGTTGGCTATGGCTTGATCCACCCGCCGTTTGCTCACGGGGGACCTGCATACCGTGCAGGCTTGCCAGCTCTTCGATGGCATCGGGGAATTCCAGGCCGTCGTACTCCATGACAAAGCCGATGGCATTGCCGTGGGCACCACAACCGAAACAGTGATAGAACTGCTTCTCCTGGCTGACGGTAAAGGAGGGGCTTTTTTCGTTATGAAAAGGGCAGCAAGCCTGGTAGTTCTTACCGGCTTTCTTCAACCGCACACGGGAGTCGATCAACTCGACTATGTCCGTGCGTACGAGCAGATCATCGATAAAGGATTGCGGGATCCTGCCAGCCATAACCGTCCTGTTTCATTGCATAGGAAATAAAAAAGCCGCGCATTCCAATGGGAAGCACGGCTTCTTCGACCAAACAAGAGAGTTGCCTGTTACGCCAAGCGGGTTTTCACCTGAGCACTGACGGCGCCGACATCGGCACGCCCCTGAATTTTTGGCTTCAAGACAGCCATGACTTTACCCATGTCAGCCATGACGGCAGCACCACTTTCAGCGATGGCTTGCTCGATCAGGGCGGCAATTTCGTCTGCGGTCAGCTGTTGTGGCAGGAACTCCTGCAGCACAACGATCTCGGCGGACTCTTTGTCGGCGAGATCCTGGCGACCGGCAGCTTCAAACTGGCTGATGGAATCGCGACGCTGTTTGACCATTTTGGTCACGACGGCGAGGATCTCTTCATCATTGAGCTCGACACGGGTATCGACTTCACGCTGCTTGATTTCTGCCATCAACAAGCGGATAGCACCCAACCGAGGCTTGTCTTTGGCAAGCATGGCGAGCTTTTGCTGATCCTTGAGTTGATCCTTCAGAGACACGGCATGATCCCTTGATTAGTACAGGCGGATACGACGTGCGTTTTCGCGGGACAGCTTCTTGGCGTGACGCTTGACAGCGGACGCTTTGGCGCGCTTGCGAATGGTAGTCGGCTTCTCGTAGAACTCACGGCTACGAACTTCGGACAGGATACCGGCCTTTTCGCAAGAACGCTTGAAGCGACGCAGAGCAACGTCAAACGGCTCATTTTCACGGACTTTGATTACTGGCATGTGCCTTTCACCTCAGTGATAAATTGTTAGCTGACCTTCAATCGATCAGCATGTCTTAAAATGGTGCGAAATTATACTCTGGACAGGGAATGAAAGTAAACCCGCAGAGATCGCTCTGGTTTAAAAAACCCGCGAAGGTTACCATAGCCGTCTCATTTTAGCAGTGAAATTTTTTAGCAATGCGTGTATTGGGCATAGAGACATCCTGTGACGAAACCGGGATCGCGATCTTCGATGATCAAAAAGGGATCCTTTCCCACCAGTTGTACAGCCAGGTCAAGCTGCATGCGGACTACGGCGGCGTCGTTCCCGAGCTCGCCAGCCGGGACCATGTACGCAAGACGATCCCCTTGATCCAGGCCGCCTTGAAAGAGGCTGGACTTGGCAAGGATGACATCGATGGCATCGCCTATACCGCGGGGCCAGGTCTGGTTGGTGCCATCCTGGTCGGGGCGACCATAGGCCGCTCGCTGGCGATGGCATGGGACAAGCCGGCCATCGCCGTACACCACATGGAAGGCCACCTGCTGGCCCCCATGCTGGAAGAGAAGGCCCCCGAGTTCCCCTTCGTGGCGCTCTTGGTTTCCGGCGGCCACTCCATGCTGGTTCGGGTCGACGGTATCGGCAGCTATCAGCTGCTGGGCGAATCGATCGACGATGCCGCCGGTGAGGCGTTCGACAAGACCGCCAAGCTGATGGGTCTGGACTACCCCGGTGGTCCGCTGCTCTCCCGGCTGGCAGAAAAAGGCACCACTGGACGCTTTACCTTCCCGCGTCCCATGACCGACCGTCCCGGGCTCGACATGAGCTTCTCCGGCCTCAAGACCTTTGCCGCCAATACCATAGCAGCCAATGGCGACGACGAGCAGACCCGTGCCGACATCGCCCGGGCGTTTGAGGATGCGGTGGTCGACACCCTGGCCATCAAGTGCCGCCGTGCCCTGAAAGAGACCGGTCTCAATCGTCTGGTCGTGGCAGGCGGCGTCAGTGCCAACCGTCATCTGCGCGCCCAGCTGGCCGAGCTGATGGAGAGCCTCAAAGGTGAAGTCTTCTACCCGCGCACCGAATACTGCACCGACAACGGCGCCATGATCGCCTATGCCGGCATGCAACGCCTGAAGGCGGGAGTCTTCGAACCCCTCGTCGTCAAGGCCGTGCCGCGCTGGCCGCTGGACACTCTGGATCCGGTATGATCCGGAAGATCCACGACAAAAAGAAAGGGGCCTGCGGCCCCTTTTTCATCTTGATGACGGTATTCATACCCGTTTAATTGGTGCGGAATAGCGCCTCAATGGAGAGCCCCTGCCCCAGCAGGATCTCCCGCAGACGGCGCAACCCTTCCACCTGGATCTGGCGCACCCGCTCGCGGGTCAAACCAATCTCGGCGCCCACGTCTTCCAGGGTGGCCGGTTCATAGCCGAGCAGACCGAAACGGCGGGCCAGCACTTCGCGCTGCTTGGGATTTAGCTCCTCCAGCCAGTGCACTATGCTGCTGCGCATGTCATCTTCCTGGGACTCCAGCTCGGGCCCCATGCCGCGCTCGTCGGAGAGCACGTCCAGCAGCGCCTTGTCGCGATCGCCACCAATGGGAGTATCCACCGAGGTGATCTTCTCGTTGAGCTTGAGCATGCGATTCACATCGTCCACAGAGCGATCCAGTGCAGAGGCGATATCCTCGGCGGTCGGCTCATGGTCGAGACGATGAGAAAGCTCGCGCGCAGTGCGCAGATAGACGTTCAGCTCCTTGACCACATGGATGGGCAGACGAATGGTACGGGTCTGGTTCATGATGGCCCGCTCTATGGTCTGGCGGATCCACCAGGTGGCATAGGTGGAGAAACGGAAGCCTCGCTCGGGGTCGAACTTCTCGACGGCGCGGATAAGGCCGAGGTTGCCCTCTTCGATGAGATCCAGCAGCACCAGGCCGCGGTTGTTGTAGCGCCGGGCAATCTTGACCACCAGGCGCAGGTTGGATTCGATCATGCGCTTGCGCGCCGCTTTGTCGCCACGCAGGGCACGGCGGGCGTAGTAGACTTCCTCTTCAGCCGTGAGCAAGGGGGAGAAGCCTATCTCCCCCAGATAGAGCTGGGTGGCGTCCATTACCTTGTTCAGCTCGGGCGCCATCAGTTCATCGGAAATGGTCTCTTCGGCTTCGGCCGCCACTTCCTGAACCTCTTCTTCCTCCTGAACCTCCAGCTCCTCGTCGAACTCTAACTCTGCATCCTGCATTACCAGTTGTTCTTGGCTCATGATATCTCTCCCTGACCTACACCAGAGTAAGACTCAGCTCTCTGAGTTAACGCTTTGGCAAATAGCCCATCGGGTTGATCGACTTGCCTTTGTACCGGATTTCAAAGTGCAAGCGCACATCCGGCGCATCCGTGCTACCCATATTGGCGATAACCGCTCCGCCCTTCACGGTGTCTCCCTCCTTGACCCTCAACTCATCGTTGTGAGCGTAGGCGGAGAGGTAGTCATCGCTGTGCTTGAGAATTATCAGCTTGCCATAACCTCGCAGTGCACTGCCCGCATAGACCACTTTGCCGCTGCTCGCAGCGTAAATGGGTTGGCCCTTCTGGCCGGAAATGTCGATGCCCTTGTTGCCTTGTTCCGCAACGGAGAAGCCTTCAACGATCCGCCCTTTGGTCGGCCAATGCCAGGAGAGTGTTGACGAGGAACTGACGGTTTTTTGTTCTTTCGCCTGAGCGTATGCTGTTGACGAGGCAGGAGCAATCGTTTTCTGAGCAATAAATGGTGTGGTCGTACCTGCCGGAGCCGTGGCCAGGGGTTTGGGCCCCGTGCTGGTCACCACCGGTGTGGTTGCTGCCACCATCTGACCACCCGAGGACCCCGCGCCCCCCACATTGAGCACCTGGCCCACGTGCAATGCATAAGGAGCCTGGAGGTTGTTGCGCTGGGCCAAGGCCTGGTTGGAGAGACCGAACTGGCGACCGATGCTGCTCAAAGTATCGCCACGGCGCACCTCGTAACTGCCAGACCCCGTCACGCTGCCACGACTGACAGGGCTGCCGACGGTTGCCACCGCCATGGGGGCGGAAGCGCCATCGAGCCTGAGCTGCTGGCCGGGATAAATGTTATAGGGGGGAGTGATGCCATTGATGCTGATAAGCGAAGCCACATCCATGCCAGAACGAAATGCAATGGAGTAGAGAGTGTCTCCTTTGACCACGGTGTACCCGTTGCCTGCAATGCCGGGCTTGGTCATACCTTGACGCACGGGGATGGTCGAAGCGACCTGATCATTGCCCAGGCTGTGCACCGGAGCCGCAGTCTTGCTGGAGGAACAGGCAAGCAGCAGCCATGACAACACGACGACACCGCTACCTTGCCAAACACGCGAACACATAGTGGATCCTTAACGACTAAACCAGAAATAGGCCGCAACGGCCAAACCAATACAGAGCCAGCCCAGCACATCCACATAGTGCATCAGCTTGCGCTCCATCTTCTCGCCGCCCCAGCGCATCAGACCTGCAACCAGGAAGAAGCGCATGCCACGACCGATCAGCGAGGTCAGGATGAAAGGCAACAGTGCCATGTGGAGCAAGCCAGCCGTGACGGTAAACACCTTGTAGGGGATCGGCGTGAAGCTGGCAATAAAAATAACCCAGATGCCCCACTGCGCGAACCACTGCTCGGCCAGGGCAATCTTGTCCTCATAGCCAACCGAGGTCACCAGCGGCTGCACCACTGGCTCCCACAGGGCATAGCCGAGCAGATAACCAAACAGGGCGCCCAGCACCGAAAAGAGGGTGGCCAGCGCGGCATAGTGCCAGGCGCGATGAGGTTTGCCGAGCGCCATGGGCGCCAGCATCACATCCACCGGAATGGGCCAGAAGATGGATTCAATAAAGGCGGTGATGGCCAGATACCAGGGGGCATACTTGTGGCGTGCCCACTGCATCACCAGAACATAAAGGCGGGAAAACAACTTCACTCGACATCTCCGTCAATCAGGGGAACGAAACGTACCGGCTCCAGGATCCGGCTGGTGAGCTGGGAGCCCGATCGCTCGATGAGCTGCAGGGTCTGCTGGCCATCACCCACCGGCAACACCAGACGACCACCGTCAGCCAGCTGATCGGTCAGGGCCTTGGGGACCTCACTGGCCGCCGCCGTCACCAGAATGGCGTCGAAAGGGCCCTTGTTGGGCCAACCTAGCCACCCATTGCCGTGCTTGGCCGACACATTGTGCAGATCGAGCTGGCGCAATCTGCGCCGGGCCTGAAACTGCAGCGACTTGATCCGCTCCATGGTGTAGACATGCTCCACTAGGTGGGCCAGTACCGCCGTCTGGTAGCCCGATCCCGTCCCGATCTCCAGCACATGGGCCGGATCGTTCTGGATCAGCAGCTCGGTCATGCGCGCCACGATGTAAGGCTGGGAGATGGTCTGCCCATGGCCGATGGGCAGGGCCGTATTGTCCCAGGCCTTGTGGGCCATGGCCTCGTCCACAAACAGCTGGCGCGGCACCTTCGCGATCGCCGCCAATACGCGGAAATCGCGGACATCCTGGGCAATCAGTTGATTCAACAGGCGCTGTACTATCACAACGTCATCCCTGCAGATCCAGCCACGCGCCCAGGGTCGACAGACTGCCGTAGGCCGTCATGTCGATGGTCAGGGGAGTGATGGAGACATAACCCTGCTCGATGGCGGCAAAGTCCGTTCCCTCTCCCGCATCCTGCTGGTTGCCGGGGGGACCAATCCAGTAGACCGGCTGACCACGGGGATCCTCGGTGCAGATCACCGACTCCGCCCGGTGGCGATTGCCAAGACGAGTCACCCTGATCCCCTTGATCTGCTCGAGCGGCAGGTCAGGCACATTCACGTTGAGGATCTGATCCGCAGGCAACGGATGCACCATCAGCCCCCGCACCAGCTGGGCGGCGTAGTGGGCCGCACTGGCGAAATGGGTCTTGCCCACCAGCGATACGGCGATGGAGGGGAAACCAAGATGACGCCCTTCCGTCGCGGCCGCCACCGTCCCCGAGTAAATGACGTCATCCCCCAGGTTGGCCCCGTGATTGATACCGGCCACCACCATGTCGGGCTCAGGGCGCAGCAGTTCGTTGACCGCCAGATGAACGCAGTCGGTCGGCGTCCCCTTGACCGCATAACTCTTGATGCCGTGAAAACTGGACGCATCGAGGCGGGTGACCCGCAGCGGCACTTCCAGCGTCAGGGAGTGGCTGGCACCGCTGCGGTTGCGATCCGGCGCCACCACCACGACCTCGCCACAGGCACGCAACGCCTCGCTGAGGGCGCGAATGCCCTCGGCGTGTACCCCATCGTCATTACTGACCAGAATTCGCATCGGTTGAGTTCCTGAGACCGTGATCGGCCTCTTCGGCCTGCATTAACTCTCGTACCACGCTGGTGGCAAAGGCGCCGGCAGGCAGGAAGAACGACAGGGTCAACACCTCGTCCTCCCGTTGCCAGCTCATCTGCTCCGGCTTGAGCAGCAGCGGGCGCCTGTCCTGATCCAGCCCGGCTTTCTCCAGCCCCTCGCACCAGTCGCCATAAGAGGCCAGCACTCCTTGCTCGAACTCGGCGGCTGCCCCCTGGCTCGCCAGACGGCCACGGCCCCACTGGGGAGCGGTCAGTTGCACGTCTCCGGAGGCAAGGCGCGCCTCGAGCTCGGGCGTCACGCTCTCTTCACTGAAGATGGAGTGGCTGCCCTTGAGCATCACGCAGTCGCCAGCCAGCAGCTGATGGGCCAGCCCCTGCTCGATGCGGGCGCTGACGATGGCATTGAACAGCATGCTGCGGGCGGCGGACAGATAGAGGGAGCGCTTGTTGCGATCCTTGATCCGTTTGCCGGCGAACATCGCCTTGGCGGCCTCCAGGTTGTTGCCACCGCGGCCGAAACGCTGCTCGCCGTAGTAGTTGGGCACCCCCTGGGTTGCAATCGCCTGCAGACGGGATTCCAGCCCGTCGGCCTGCTCCAGACCGGTTAGACGCAGGGTGAAGTGGTTGCCCTTGAGATAGCCGACCCGCAGCTTCTTGTTGTGGCGCTTCACCTCAAGGATCCGGATGTTGTCGTTCTCGATGACCGAGAGACCCGGCTCGCCCTTGCCCGGCAGATGGATGCCGAACCACTGTTCGGTCACCGCATGGCGATCTTTCAGACCAGCCCAGGTCACCGCATTGCGGGCAACCCCGGCCGCATCGGCCAGCAGGCCAGCCACCCAGGCGGTATTCTCGCCGGTTTTGCGTACCCGGACGAAGATGTGTTCCCCCTCGCCGCAAGGTGCAAACCCGAGATCTTCATTGACCACGAAGTCGGCGGCCTCGGCCTTGAGGATGCCGCGAGCAGTGGGCGTCCCGTGCAGATAGGCAAGTTGTTCAAGCATCATTGTTTCACCAGCAAGACGACGGCTTCGGTGGCGATCCCTTCCTTGCGCCCCGTGAATCCGAGTTGTTCGGTGGTGGTCGCCTTGACGTTCACCCGGTTCAAATCACATTGCAGATCTGCGGCCAGCACGGCGCACATGGCGTCGATATGGGGGGCCATCTTGGGGGCCTGGGCGATGATGGTCACATCCAGGTTGCCGATGGCATAACCTGCGCGCTGCACGCGGGCAAAGACATCCCGCAGCAGGATGCGGCTGTCGATGCCCTTGAATTCGGCGGCGGTATCGGGAAAGTGGCGGCCGATGTCACCGGCGCCGATGGCCCCCAGCAGGGCATCGCTCACCGCATGCAGCACCACGTCGCCATCGGAGTGGGCCAGCAGGCCCTGTTCATAGGGCACCGCCACCCCGCCCAGCATGCAGGGACCAACCCCGCCAAACTTGTGAACATCAAAACCATGTCCGATCCGCATCATGCCTGCGCCCTCCTCAATACACGGAAATCTGTCTCATCAAAACCATGTCCGGTGCGGATCATGCCTGCTCCTCTGGGGATGAATCGGGTCGTGCCGACCGGCACGCACGTTGTTGCTGTAAATAGAGCCCGGCCAGGGAGAGATCTTCCGGCCGGGTCACCTTGATGTTATCGGCCCGCCCTTCCACCATGCGCACGGGGAAACCGGCGCGCTCCATGGCGGAGGCTTCATCGGTGATGGCGGCGCCGAGCGCCAGCCCCTCCTCCAGCGCCCGCTTGAGGGGGCGGACCAAAAACATCTGGGGCGTCAGGGCATGCCAGAGCTGCTCGCGATCCACGGTGGCGAGGATATTGCCGGCCGCATCGGTGCGCTTCATGGTATCGCGCACCCGGCTGCCGAGGATGGCACCGCCAGAGGCCATGGCGGCAGTAATGAGCGCATCGAGATCCTCGTGGGTCAGACAGGGCCGGGCGGCGTCATGCACCAGTGCCCACTCCCCTTCTGCCACGTGCAACGCATTGAGCACGGAGAAGGCGCGCTCGCTTCCCCCTTCCACTCGCAGCACCCGCGGATCGGTTGCCACGGTCAGCGTCTCAAACCAGCGGTCGTGGGGCGCCAGCGCCACGATCACACGGGCGATGGCGGGATGGGAGAGCAGACGCTCCAGGGTGTGCTCCAGAATGCATTTACCTGCCAGGGAAAGGTACTGCTTGGGGCAATTGGCCCCCATGCGACTGCCAATACCGGCAGCCGGGACGATGGCGGTCAGGCCGCTCAGGCTATCAGTCATCGTAGGGGGCACCATCAGGCTCCGTCACCTGATCCTTTTCTTTAGGAATGATTCTGTAGAAGGTCTCGCCCTGCTTGATGTAGCCAAGATCGTTGCGCGACAACTCCTCGATGGCCTCAAGGCCAGAGGTAAGATCGTCGATTTCCCGGTAAATCAGACTGTTGCGATCCTTGAGTACCAGGTTGTCCTGTTGCTGCCGCTCGATGGCGGTGGAGAGTTCCCGATAGTCGGAGAGGCCGTTTTTCCCCAGCCAGAGGTCATATTGCAGCCCTCCCAACAGGAGGAGCAGGATAAGAGTGAGTAGCCGCATGCACTGAGTCTCCTTCAAGCGGCCTAGTTTCCCATATTCGCAGGCAAGACAAAAGAAAGCCTGTGTGCCGGATGGGTTGGTCGGAATAAAAAATGCAGGTCGCACATGTCCATAAGCGCAGAACGAAAAAGCCCCGCCAGATGGCGGGGCTTTGTGAAGCATGAACGCAGGCGAAAATTAAGCCTGGTTCTTCACTTCTTTCAGACCACGGAACGGAGCCTTGGCACCCAGGGCTTCTTCGATACGAATCAGCTGGTTGTACTTGGCAACACGGTCAGAACGGCTCATGGAACCGGTCTTGATCTGGCCAGCAGCGGTACCCACAGCCAGGTCGGCGATGGTCGCGTCTTCGGTCTCACCGGAGCGGTGGGAGATGACGGCAGTGTAGCCAGCGTCTTTGGCCATCTTGATGGCAGCCAGAGTTTCGGTCAGGGAACCGATCTGGTTGAACTTGATCAGGATGGAGTTGGCGATGCCGTTGTCGATACCGCGCTTCAGGATCTTGGTGTTGGTTACGAACAGGTCGTCACCCACGATCTGGATTTTCTTGCCCAGTTCGGCGGTCTGGTAGGCGAAGCCTTCCCAGTCGGATTCGTCCAGGCCATCTTCGATGGAGACGATCGGGAACTTGGTGGTCAGGTCAGCCAGGAAGTCGGAGAAACCGTTGGAGGTGAAGATACGACCTTCGCCCTTCAGGTTGTACTCTTTCTTCTCTGCGTCGTAGAACTCGGACGCAGCGCAGTCCATGGCCAGGGTAATGTCGGTGCCCAGTTTGTAACCGGCAGCGGCAACGGCTTCAGCGATCACTTCCAGCGCTTCGGCGTTGGATTTCAGGTTCGGAGCGAAACCACCTTCGTCACCGACGGCAGTGTTGTAGCCCTTGGACTTCAGCACTTTGGCCAGGTTGTGGAACACTTCTGCGCCCATGCGAACGGCTTCTTTCAGGGTCTTGGCGCCAACCGGCTGGATCATGAACTCCTGGATGTCGACGTTGTTGTCGGCGTGCTCACCACCGTTGATGATGTTCATCATGGGCAGCGGCATGGAGTAGACACCCGGGGTGCCATTCAGCTCGGCGATGTGGGCGTACAGCGGCATGCCTTTGGCAGCAGCGGCAGCTTTGGCGTTGGCCAGGGAAACAGCCAGGATGGCGTTGGCGCCGAACTTGGATTTGTTCTCGGTACCGTCGAGGTCGATCATGATCTGGTCGACAGTGGCCTGGTCCTTGGCATCTTTACCCAGCAGAGCCTGAGCGATCGGGCCGTTGACGGCTTCGATGGCTTTCAGCACGCCTTTACCCAGGAAACGGCTCTTGTCGCCGTCACGCAGTTCCAGCGCTTCGCGGGAACCGGTGGACGCGCCAGACGGAGCGGCTGCCATACCAACAAAACCACCTTCCAGGTGAACTTCGGCCTCAACGGTCGGGTTACCACGGGAGTCGATGATTTCACGACCGATCACTTTAACGATCTTGGACATGTGTATTTCCTCAGGTTTCGTAAAAAAACAACAAAAATATGCCAAAAAAAGCGGCTGTGGCACAGGGCCCCAACCGCATTTATTTTCAATTACTTCAAATTACGCTTCTGATACTCGCCCGCCGCCTTCACAAAACCGGCGAACAGGGCGTGGCCATCACGGGGAGTCGAGGTGAACTCCGGGTGGAACTGCGCGGCCACGAACCAGGGGTGATCCGGGATCTCGATGATTTCCACCAGTTTTTTGTCGGCGGAGAGACCGGTCACCTTCAGACCTGCCGCTTCAATCTGTGGCAGCAGCTTGTTGTTCACTTCATAACGGTGACGGTGGCGCTCGTAAATGGTCGGGCTGCCGTACATCTGACGCACCTTGGAATCTTCCACCAGGTGGCAGAGCTGGGAGCCAAGACGCATGGTACCGCCCAGATCGGACTTCTCGGTCCGGGTCTCGACGTTGCCTTCGTCATCCACCCACTCGGTGATGAGACCGACCACGGGGTACGGGCTGTCTTTCTTGAACTCGGAGGAGTGGGCCCCTTCCATGCCCGCCACGTTGCGGGCGTATTCGATCAAGGCGACCTGCATGCCCAGGCAGATACCGAGGTACGGGATCTTGTTCTCGCGGGCATATTTGGCGGCCAGGATCTTGCCTTCCACGCCGCGTTCGCCGAAGCCGCCCGGTACCAGGATCGCATCCAGACCTTCCAGCAGCTCGGCGCCACGGGTCTCGATGTCCTGGGAGTCGATGTACTTGATGTTGACGGAGAGACGGGTCTTCAGGCCACCGTGCTTGAGCGCTTCGTTGACGGACTTGTAGGCGTCCGGCAGGGAGACATACTTGCCCACCATGCCGATGGTGACTTCGGCAGTCGGGTTGGCCTCTTCATAGATGACCTGTTCCCACTCGGCCAGGTCGGCTTCTTTGCACTCGATGCCGAAGCGCTCGGTGATGTAGCCGTCCAGCCCCTGGGATTTCAGCAGCGCCGGGATCTTGTAGATGGAGTCGACATCCTTCATGGAGATGACGGCGCGCTCGGGCACGTTGCAGAACAGGGCGATCTTGGCACGCTCGTTGGCCGGAATGGCGCGGTCGGAGCGGCAGATCAGCACATCCGGCTGGATACCGATGGAGAGCAGCTCCTTCACGGAGTGCTGGGTCGGCTTGGTCTTCACCTCGCCGGCGGCGGCCAGGTAAGGAACCAGGGTCAGGTGCATGAACATGGCATTGTTGCGACCCACGATGGCCGCCAGCTGACGAATGGCTTCAAGGAACGGCAGGGACTCGATGTCGCCCACGGTACCGCCCACTTCGACGATGGCAACCTGATGGCCTTCGGCACCGGCAATCACCCGCTCCTTGATGGCGTTGGTGATGTGCGGGATCACCTGGATGGTGGCGCCCAGATAGTCACCACGACGCTCCTTGCGCAGCACGTCTGCATAGATGCGGCCGGTGGTGAAGTTGTTGCGGCGGGTCATCTTGGTGCGGATGAAACGCTCGTAGTGGCCCAAATCCAGATCGGTTTCGGCCCCGTCCTCGGTTACGAACACTTCACCATGCTGGGTCGGGCTCATGGTGCCCGGATCCACGTTGATGTACGGGTCCAGTTTCATGATGGTCACATCCAGACCACGGGCTTCCAGAATGGCTGCCAGAGAAGCTGCGGCAATGCCTTTGCCGAGGGATGAAACAACGCCACCAGTCACAAAAATATATTTGGTCGTCATGCTGAACCTGAAAGAAGTTTAGGGATTTTTAAGGGGTGCTTCGGGGATGAAGCAGGACGGGGAAACAGTATACCAAAACCCCCACTCCCAAACAATGAACAAAAATCTATCAGGCTCCCCGCCGCCCCGTCTTGCGCCAAATCAACTTTGCTCGGTTTCCTTGGCCTTGTTCCAGGCCTCGTCCAGCTTCTCCAGGGAGCAATCCGTCATTTTCAGACCTTCTGCGGCAATAAAGTGTTCAACTTGACGAAAACGACGCTCAAACTTGGTGTTGGCAGCCCTCAGCACCTGCTCGGGATCCTTGCCCAGATGACGCACCAAGTTGACGGTGGCAAACAAGAGATCGCCGAGCTCGTCGCTCACCCGAGCCTCGTCCACGTCAACCATCAGCACCTCTTCCATCACCTCCTCGATCTCCTCGTGGATCTTGTCCACCACGGGCCCCAGGGTCTTCCAGTCGAAACCGACGGTGGCGCAGCGCTTCTGGATCTTGGCTGCCCGGGTCAGGGCAGGCAGGGAGAGGGGGATATCGTCCAGCACGCTCTCCTTGTCGAGCGCGGCCCGCTCTTTGGCCTTTTCCGCCTCCCAGTTCGCTTTGACCGCCTGCTCGTCACCCAGGTCGGCATCGGAGAAGACATGGGGGTGGCGGCGAATGAGCTTCTCGCTCACGGTATCGACGATGTCGGCAAAGTCGAACAATCCCTGCTCCTTGCCGAGCTGGGCATAGAACACGACCTGGAACAGCAGATCACCGAGCTCCCCCTTCAGCCCTTGCCAATCTTCGCTCTCGATGGCATCCGCCACCTCGTAGGCCTCCTCCAGGGTGTGCGGCACTATGGTCTGGAAGCTCTGCTTGAGATCCCAGGGACAGCCCCCGTTCGGGTCACGCAATCTAGCCATGATGTCGAGCAGTTGGGGAAGGTCGTAGCGTTGGGACATGGGCAACTCACTTTCGATTCAGTAAATGGGTTCATGAATATCCGCTCACGCCACTGCTCCACATGATGTGGCGCCATGGCGGCCGGAGATGGGGCGCGTGATATCCGTCTTCAATGCTCTACAAGGAGGGAGAAAATGCAGACCGGCCACTGGGGCCGGTCGGTTGAGCATTACAGCCGCTTGGCGCTGATCACGTCGTTGAGCTGACTGAGCTTGGCCAACGCCCGGTTGAAGGCGTTGATGTTGTAAATCTCCAGCTCCATGTCTATTTCGGCGGTCTGCTCGCGCACGTTGGAGCGCGAACGCACTCCCATCACGTTGATCTTCTCGTTGGCGAGCACGGTGGTGATGTCGCGCAGCAGGCCGGATCTGTCGTTGGAGAGAATGCGGATGGTGAGACCGTAACCGCCGGAGTAGTTCTCCCCCCAGACCGCATCGATCAAGCGCTCCGGGTTGCGACGCGACAGCTCCTTGAGCTGCTCGCAATCTTCCCGGTGGATGGAAACCCCCCGTCCCATGGTGATGAAGCCCTGGATGGCGTCCCCCGGGATGGGCTGGCAGCAGCGGGCGATGTGAGTCATCAGGTTGCCCACCCCTTCCACCACGATGTGATCCTTGGGTTTGGGGCGGAAGGGCACATTGGCCTTCTGCTCCAGCTTCTCCAGCAGACGGCGATCTTCTTCTTCCGCCGTCGGCTTGTTGTAGCGGGTGTCCAGATAATTGAGCAGCTGGTTGATGCGGATGTCGCCGCTGCCGATACCGGCCAGCAAATCCTCCAGCTCCTCCGCATGGAAACGCTCCAGCACCACCTTGTCCACCTTGGAGAGGGTGAGGTTGTGCCTGTCCAGTTCTTTCTCCAGCAACTCCTTGCCGGCGGCGATGTTCTTGTCCCGGTCCAGCTTTCTGAACCAGGTGGCCACCTTGGCCCGCGCCCGGCTGGAGCGCAGGAAGCCGGCGTTCGGGTTCATCCAGTCGCGGCTCGGGTTCGGCTCCTTCTGGGTGATCACCTCCACCTGGTCGCCGGTCTGCAGCGTATAGGTGAAGGGCACGATACGGCCGTCGATCTTGGTGCCGATGCAGCGGTGACCGATCATGCTGTGCACGTGATAGGCGAAGTCGAGCGGCGTCGCCCCTGCCGGCAGGTCGATGACATCGCCCTTGGGAGTGAAGACATAAACCCTGTCCTCGAACACCTGACTGCGCAGATCGTCCAGCAAGGAGCCGCTCTCCGAGAGATCCTCCTGCCAGGCGAGGAGTTTGCGCAGCCATTCGATCTTGTCTTCGAAGGTGCTGGTCTTGGCAGCGGCCTGTGCACCTTCCTTGTAGCGCCAGTGCGCAGCCACACCGAGCTCCGCATCCTGATGCATCTGCTCGGTACGGATCTGGATCTCCACTGTCTTGCCCTCCTCCCCCACCACCACGGTGTGGATGGACTGGTAGCCATTGGGCTTGGGGTTGGCGACATAGTCGTCAAATTCGCGGGGAATATGGTGGAAATGGGTGTGAACGATACCGAGCGCCGCGTAGCAATCCTGCAGCCGCTTGGTGATCACCCGCACCGCGCGCACATCGAACAGCTCGTTGAATTCGAGGTGCTTCTTCTGCATCTTGCGCCAGATGCTGTAGATGTGTTTCGGTCGGCCATAGACCTCGGCCTCGACGCCGGCCTCGGCCAGGGCATCGCGCAGAGACTGCACGAATTCACGGATGTAGCGCTCGCGGTCGAGCCGTTTCTCGTCCAGCTGTTTGGCGATCTGCTTGTAGGTGTCCGGGTGCAGGTAGCGGAAGGCGAGATCCTCGAGCTCCCACTTGAGCTGACCGATACCGAGGCGGTTCGCAAGGGGGGCATAGATGTTGGTGATCTCCTGGGCCATCAGCACCCGGGTCTCCTCATCCGCCTTCTTCGCCTCACGCAGGCAGGCGATGCGCTCCGCCAGCTTGATGACCACGGCGCGCACGTCCTCGACCATGGCGAGCAGCATGCGGCGCACGTTGTCCACCTGCTCCGGCGAGGTTTCGCTGCGGTGAAGGGTTTGCAGGGAGCGGATGGCCTCCATCTCCAGCACCCCTTCCACCAGCTTGGCGATCTTGGGGCCGAAGTCCTCGTTCACCTTTTCCTGGCTGATGAGACCGGCTTCGACGAAGGGATAGAGAATGGCGGCCTTGAGGGTGGCGAGATCCATGCTGAGCATCAGCAGGATGCCCACCATCTCGACCCCGCGCACCAGCAGGCGGTTGGTGAGCGCTTCGTCACCCAGGGTCAGGCAATACTGGTAGACGGTTCGCAGCTGATTCTTGTCACTTTCACTCAGGGTAAGGGAACTGACCCACTCATCCAGAGTGAAATTGTCTTTCAAATGAATATCGCGCACCGCAACCATGGTATCAATCCTTAAAAGTGTGGGGTCGAAAGCCGATGCTCTCCTCATCCCCTCATCAACTGATGACTGCCTCAAATGGGGATGCATGAAAGAGTTTTCAAGGCATGTCACCGCGCAAGGTGACAGGGCTCTTCCCCGCATCCGATCCACTATCGACGACCTAGATTACCCTAATCACTCCCGCTCAAACAGCGCTGCCGCCGCTGGAAAACCAAGATAACCGCATTCTGCCCTGCCCGTTGAAGGCAGCGAAAAACACCTGTTTTACCTCACTCTGGCAGCATCATGCACATCGAAAAATCATCACGACCGCATCTTGATTCATCCAGAATAATGCGGTCGCCTCGACTCAGCCCCGTTCGAACAGCGCCATGGACTCCAGATGACCGGTGTGGGGGAACATGTCCAGCATCCCCAGACGGGTCAGCTTGTAGCCCCCCTGCACCAGCACCTGACTGTCACGGGCCAGGGTGACCGGGTTACAGGAAACATAGACCACCCGTTTGGGGGAAAGTGCCACCACGTGGCTCATCACCTCCAGCGCCCCGGGTCTGGCCGGATCCAGAAGTACCAGATCGAACCCTTCCCGGGCCCAGGACATGCCCACGATGTCGCCGCTCAAGTCCGCCTTGTAGAAGCGGGCGTTGTCGATGCCGTTGCGGCGGGCATTCTCCTGTGCACGCGTCACCATGGCGAACTCCCCTTCCACCCCCACCACTTCGCGGGCCTGACGGGCCAGCGGCAGGGTGAAGTTGCCGATGCCGCAGAAGAGGTCCAGCACCTTGTCATCCTTGCCTGCGTCGAGCCAGCTCAATGCCTGCTCCACCATGCGCTGGTTGACGGGCCCGTTGACCTGGATGAAGTCGCCGGGAGCGAATGCAAGAGACAGGCCATCCAGCGTGTAACTTGGCTGAGACTGTTGACGCAGAGGTTCGATCTGCTCGTCCGCCGCCTGCAGATAGAGGTCTATCCCCTGGGCGGTGGCAAACTCGGTCAAGTGCGCCCGATCCGCCTCGGTGGGGCGACCGATGTGGCGCAGCAGCATCAGAATGCCCTGCTCCCCCTGAATGAGTTCCGCATGGCCCAGTTCGCGCTGGCTCTTCAGCCGGTTGAGACATTCGCGCAGAGGGGCAATAAGGGCGGAGAGGGGCTCGGCCAGCACAGGACAGCCGGCAATCTCTACCAGATCGTTCGACTGGCGACGACGAAAGCCCACCCGGGTGCAGCGACCGTTCTTGTCAAACTTGATGGCCAGACGGCAGACCCGGCGGTAGGCGCGGGACTCCCCCGTCAGCGCAGGTGCCAGCGTAGGCGCCTGGATGTTGCCAAGGCGCTCGAACAGGCTGACCAGTCCCGCCTCCTTGGCCGCCAGTTGATCTCCCTCTCCCAGGTGCTGGGCACTGCAACCGCCACACTCGCGATAGTGGTCGCAGAAGGGGGCGACCCGGTTGGCCGCCGGGGTCACCACCTGTTGCAGGGCGGCGTGAGCATAGTGCTTCTTGTCGTCGATGATGCGGGCCTTGATGGCCTCGCCGGGCAGCGCCCCTTCGATGAAGATGGCCTTGCCCTGATGACGGCCGACGCCGACACAGTGGTGATCCAGACTGTCTACCGTAAATTCAATACGTTGGGGCTGGGTGGATTTCTTTTGGGGCTTGAAAAACTGGGCCATAAAACTTGGTGCCTATAGGTGGCTATGTCATGATTGTGGAATCTGCGGCAGACCATTGTCCCACAAGAATAATCGTATGACCAAATACGGCCTGAGGGCCCCAGCCGCGGCATCCGCCCCATCGTCCATTCTGACCAAAAGTGGCCCATTGATATGACCGGATACGGCCTGAGACCCCGTACAGCGACAGTGACTGTATTGCCTGCCCGACCCCGGTGCCTGCATGCGCCCCGGGTCATGGCTTCTCTTGCGAAAGGCGGGTCGGCGGCATGACCAAGTACGGTCTCAGGGCCCGGGTGCTGGCCTTCACCATCTTGCCGACCCTCATCATCGGCGGCCTCATCGCCGGCTATTTCACCTTCCACCGCTATCAGCAGCTGGAAAACAACCTCATCGATCAGGGCATCAACATCATCGAGCCCCTGGCCATCGCCAGCGAATACGGCATGACACAGCACAGCCGCGAATCCCTCAAGCGGCTGATCGGGCTCACCCATCGCAAGAACTCGCCCTTCATCAAGTCCATCGCCGTCTTCACCCAGGAGAACCAGCTGTTCGTGACGTCCAACTACCACAGGGACTTCAGCCAGCTTCGTCTGCCGGACGGCAGCGTCATCCCGGCCCTGACCAGCGTCTCCGTCAACGGCGATGACATCATACTGCGCACCCCCATCCAGGCAGAGACCAGCCTGGACGGCTTCCCGCTGCCAAGCGATCTGGAGCCGCCGGTCATCGGCTACATCTCCATGCAACTCGCCACGGACAGGGCCATCGTCCTGCAGTACCGCGACGCCTTCTTCGCGGTCATCATCGTGCTCATCGGGCTGGCCATCAGCACCCTGTTCGGCTTCCGTCTGGTCAAGAGCGTGACCCAGCCCATCACCGACATGGTGCAGGCGGTGCACCGGATCAGGGAGGGGCGACTCGATACCCGGGTCAGCGGCCAGCTCACCGGCGAGCTGGACATGCTCAAGAACGGCATCAACGCCATGGCCAAGGCGCTCTCCGAATATCACGAGGAGATGCAGCAGAACATCGATCAGGCGACGTCGGATCTGCGGGAGACCCTCGAGCAGATCGAGATCCAGAACGTCGAGCTCGATATGGCGAAGAAGCGTGCCCAGGAGGCGGCCAGGGTCAAGTCCGAGTTCCTCGCCAACATGTCCCACGAGCTGCGCACGCCTCTCAACGGGGTCATCGGCTTCACCCGCCAGCTGCTCAAGACCAGCCTGACCCCGAGCCAGACCGACTACATGCAGACCATCGAGAAGTCGGCGCGCAACCTCCTTGGGATCATCAACGACATCCTCGACTTCTCCAAGCTGGAGGCGGGCAAGCTGCAGCTCGAGCACATCCCCTTCAGCCTGCGGGACACCCTCAACGAGACCATGCACCTGCTGGGGCCGAGCGCCCACGACAAGCAGCTCGAACTCTCCCTCCAGGTGGATGCCGCCGTGCCGGACTACCTCACCGGCGACCCCATGCGTCTGCAGCAGGTGCTCACCAACCTCACCGGCAACGCCATCAAGTTCACCGAGCGAGGCAACGTGGACGTGCGTGTCGAGCAGACCGGGGAATCGAACGGCAACAAGGTGCGCCTGCGGGTGCTGATTCGCGATACCGGCATCGGCATCTCCGAAGAGCAGCAGCGCCAGTTGTTCCAGGCCTTCAACCAGGCAGACTCCTCCATCTCCCGCCGCTATGGGGGCACCGGGCTCGGGCTCGTCATCACCCAGAAGCTGGTGCAGCAGATGGGGGGCCAGATCCGCTTCGAATCCGAACTCGGCAAGGGGTCGGTCTTCTCGTTCCACCTGGATCTGGATGTCTCGCCCCTGCCCCAGAGCGAGCGGCTTCCGCTGGATCGCATCCAGGGCAAGCGGGTCTGGCTGCTGGAGCCGGATCCCTTCACTCACGCCTCCCTGCTCGCCCTGCTAGGAGAGTGGCACCTAGATGTGCACTCCCTGACGGTGGACGAGGAGTGGCCCCCGATGAGCAGCCAGGACATGGTGCTCATCGGCAGCAGCACCCTGCACAGCCCACAGCAGGTGATTGCCCGTCTCGACGGACTGGACGGCCAGCAGAACACCATAGTGCTGCTCAGCAGCCACGAGCCGGCCCTCTACGACGCCATGCTGGCCCACGGCGCCGTCCACTGCCTCTCCAAGCCCATCAACCATCGCAAGTTGCTGCACGCCCTGCTCTCCCCCGAGGCGGTACGCCGTGCCCCCCTGCCCGCGCCGACGCCGCGCAGCGTGCAGGCGGTCAAGGTGCTGGCGGTGGATGACAACGCCGCCAACCTCAAGCTCATCGCCGCCATGCTCAAGGAGATGGTGACCGAGGTGGTTGTGTGCAAGAACGGCAAGGAGGCGGTCAACCTGGCCCAGAGCCAGCCGTTCGACATCATCTTCATGGATATCCAGATGCCCGTCATGGACGGCATCAGCGCCACCCAGGCGATCCGCCACCACTCCCTCAACACCGAGACCCCCATCGTCGCGGTCACCGCCCATGCCATTCCCGGTGAGCGGGAGCGCCTCATTCGCCAGGGCATGGACGACTACCTGGCCAAACCCATCGACGAGGGGATGCTGGCGCAGCTCATCACCGACTTCGCCCACCGGCGGCACCAGAATCACGGGGATCAGCAGATAGACTGGCCCCTTGCCGTGCGTCAGGCCGCCGGCAAGCCAGCCCTCGCCCGGGAGATGCTGACCATGCTGCTGGCCAGCTTCGACGAGGTGGAGCCCATCCTGGCGGCGGCGCTGGAAGGGAGTGCCGACGATGCAGACGTGCTGGCCCAGCTCCACCGCCTCAACGGTGGCTGCGCCTACTCCGGGGTGCCGGGTCTGCAACGCCTGCTCTCCCAGCTCGAGCAGCAGCTGCGCGACGGGGTCGCCGTGAGCGATCTGGAACCCGAGTTGCTGGAGCTGCAGGATGCCCTGGAGCAGGTGAGGCAGGAGGCCCCCCGCTACCTGGCCCTGACCGACTGAGGCGCTTTTTCTGACTGGACAGGCGGCAGGTGGTAACATCTGCGCCGTTTCCACAGGAGTCAACATGACCAACAACGATATTCTGCGCCGCCTGCGCTATGCCCTCAGCATCAGCAACGACCAGATGGTCGAGATCTTTGCCAAGGGCAATCTGGCCATCACCCATGCCCAGTTGCACGGCTGGCTGATGAAAGAGGCCGAAGAGGGCGAGGCACAGGAAGCGGGCTTCGCCGCCTGCCCGGACTCGGCACTGAGTCAGTTCCTCGACGGCTTCATCGCCCTGCGCCGCGGTGTGCGGGAAGATGCCCCGCCCCAGGTCATCCCGAACCGGATCAACAACAACCTGATCCTGCGCAAGCTGCGCATCGGCCTCAACTACAAGGAAGAGGAGATGCTGGGCACCCTCAAGCTCGCGAACTTCAACCTCTCCAAGTCCGAGCTGAGCGCCCTGTTCCGCGCCAGGGATCACAAGCACTATCAGGATTGCGGGGATCAGATCCTGCGCAACTTCCTGATTGGCCTCACCGCCAAATACAGGCCCGGGCCCTGATGACCGCCTCCGGCCAGGTGCGAGGCTAAACCATGGGCTGGCGCCGCCGGCTGACTCCACGCCCGTCGGCGAGCGGCGGTGCGTGCCGGTTCGCGGCGCGCTGGTTCTGGTCACTGCCCCTCATCCTGCTGCTCGGCGCCTGCCAGCCTGCGCCCTATCGTCTCAATCAGGAGCATCAGAGCGCCAGCCAGAACGAGCGCATCGCCTTTCTCATCCTGCACTACACGGATGAAGAGGATGCCCGCTCCCTGCGCCTGCTGACCGAGCCGGAGCACAAGGTGAGCGCCCACTACCTGATCCCCCGCGACACCGACGAGCAACCGTTCCCGGTCTACCAGCTGGTGCCCGACAGCCAGCGGGCCTGGCACGCCGGACGCAGTCGCTGGCATCACTACGCCGGGCTCAACGCCAGTTCGCTCGGCATCGAGATAGTGAATCTCGGGTATGACGAGAAAGACGCGGCCCTGCCCGCCCATCTGAGACACTGGCAACCCTATCCCTCTGCCCAGATCGCCGCCCTCGGCGCCCTCGCCCGGGATCTGGTCGAACGCTACCAGATCCCCCCCACCCAGGTGCTGGCCCACAGCGACGTCGCCCCCGAGCGCAAGCAGGATCCCGGCCCCCGGTTCCCCTGGCGCGAGCTAGCCCTGCGCTACGGTGTCGGCGCCTGGCCCGACGAGGCCCGGGTGGCCGAGCTGCGCCAGACGCAGCTCATCCCCTGGGATGCGCTGCAATGGCAGCAGCAGCTTGCCCGTTACGGCTACGGCCTATCCCAGCACGGCGCCTGGGATGAGCAGAGCCGCGCCGTCCTGCGCGCCTTCCAGCTTCACTTTCGCCCCGCCCTGGTCACCGGCGAGCCGGATGCCGAGTGCCAGGCCATCCTCACCGCCCTGCTGGAGCGCTACTTCCGGAACCAGGCTGAGACGCCCCTTCCCTTTCGCCCTCTGCACACGGATGCCCGGCCCCATGCCAGATGAGCACGGGGTTCACCCCGCCTTCCACTCCTGAAAACCACAAGGGACGCCGAAGCGTCCCTTGTGGTTTTCATACCTGCGAAGCGGCATCAGATCCCCTGACGGGCTTCCTGCATCAGCGCACGCATGTCGCTGACCGCCTTGGCCAGACCGTCGAAGGCGGCGCGACCGATGATGGCGTGACCGATGTTGAGCTCATAGAGCTCGGGGATGGCGGCGATAGCCTTGACGTTGTGGTAGTGCAGACCGTGGCCCGCATTGACCTTCAGGCCCTTGCCTGCGGCGTAGGAAGCACCGGCGGCGATGCGCTTGAACTCGGCGTTGCGCTCGGCATCCGTGGTGGCATCGGCGTAGCGGCCGGTGTGGATCTCGATGAAGGGAGCACCGCTCGCGGCGGCCGCATCGATTTGCAACGGATCCGCATCGATAAAGAGCGACACCTGGGCGCCGACGGCCGCAAGACGGGTCACCGCATCGGTCACCTTGTCCAGCTGGCCCGCCACGTCCAGACCACCCTCGGTGGTCACCTCGGTGCGCTTCTCCGGCACCAGGCAGACGAAGTGGGGCTTGATGCGGCAGGCGATGCCGATCATCTCCTCGGTCACCGCCATCTCCAGGTTCATCCTGGTCTGGATGGTCTGGCGCAGGATCTCCACGTCCCGGTCGGTGATGTGGCGGCGATCTTCCCGCAGGTGGACCGTGATGCCATCGGCACCGGCCTGCTCGGCCACGAAGGCGGCCTGTACCGGATCCGGATACTGGGTGCCGCGGGCGTTGCGCAGGGTGGCGATATGGTCGATGTTCACACCCAGGTAGATCTCGCTCATTGCTTACTCCTTGATACAGGTCATCTGTGAATGCCGGAGCGGGTGGAGCCCGCTCCTCTGTCCATGTGCCGCCGCAGCCCGGTTCTGGCCACGGCGACAGCATTATTGTTCATGAAAGGCGATGTCATAAACATAAAACATCACCAGATAATAAAAATCAGCTTGAAACACTGCCTTTTCGCTTCAAAAAGAGCTCCCTGCTCTTCAGTTGACGCTTGCCGAGATAGGGCTGCAGCGCCAGCCGACTGAAACGCTTGGCCGCCTGCAGCAAGGGGGGCGTGTCGAAACGCCCCTCGGCGAAGGCCAGCAGGTGGGCGCCGAGGAACAGGGTACGGGGATCCGGCGCCCGCTCGCAAGCGACAAAGCCGAGCTCCCGCTCGAAGCCGTAGAGCAGGGTGGGGTCGATGGGGGAGTCGTCGTCCGCGGCATATTCGAAGTCCACCGCGTAGCCCAGGGCCTGCAGCAGCAGGAACTCGAAGCGGCGCAGGGACAGCTCCGGGGTCTCGCCGTCCGCCAGGGCCATGATGGCACGGGCATAGGCGTCGAACACCTCGGGGAAGGGGGTGTGCGCTTCCAGCAGGTAGTAGACCAGCTCGTTGAGATAGAGGCCGTAGAAGAGACGATCCCCGCCGAGGCGCAACGAGTGATCCGGGCACTCCACCTGGGTGAGGTTCTTGAGATCCCCCTTGCCGCGCCAGGCAATGGTGAGCAGGGTGAAGGGCTGAAGCAGCCCCTTCAGAGAGGAGCGTGGCCCGCGGGAACCGCGAGCCACCAGGGTGAATCGACCGCTATCCTGGGTGAAGACCTCGACCAGCTGGCTGGTCTCCCGATAGGGCCGACTGTGGATGACGAAAGCCGGGGTCAGCAATCAGTCGTCGCCATACCCGAGGCTGCGCAGGGCCCGCTCGTCGTCGGCCCAGCCGGACTTGACCTTGACCCACAGCTCGAGATGCACCTTGTTCTGGAACAGCCGTTCCATGTCGATGCGCGCCTCTGTGCCGATGGTCTTGATCTTCTCGCCCTTGTTGCCGATGACCATCTTCTTCTGGCCTTCGCGCTCCACCAGGATGAGCCCGTGGATGTGGTAGAGACCGGTCTCCTCCACCTTGAAGCGCTCGATCTCCACCGTCACCGAATAGGGCAGCTCCTCGCCGGTGAAGCGCATCAGCTTCTCGCGGATGATCTCGGAGGCCATGAAGCGGGAAGAGCGGTCGGTCACGTAATCTTCCGGGAAGAAGTGGACGTTCTCCGGCAGCAGATCCTTGGCCCACTCGCGGATCTTCTCCACGTTGGTGCCCTTCTCGGCGCTGATGGGCAGGATGTGGGCAAAGTTCATCTGCTGTCCCAGCCACTCGAGGTGCGGCAGCAGATCCTCTTTCTCCTTGACGTTGTCGATCTTGTTGACCGCCAGCACCACGGGGCACTTGAGGTGGCGCAGCTTGCCCAGCACCATCTCGTCATCCTTGGTCCAGTGGGTGCCGTCCACCACGAACACCACCATGGCCACGTCCCCCAGGGAACTGGTGGCGGCGCGGTTCATCAGGCGGTTGATGGCCCGCTTCTCCTCGATGTGCAGACCCGGGGTATCCACATAGATGGTCTGATGGTTCTCCTCGGTGTCGATCCCCAGGATCCGGTGACGGGTAGTCTGGGGCTTCTTCGAGGTGATGCTGACCTTCTGGCCGAGCAACTTGTTGAGCAGGGTGGACTTGCCCACGTTGGGGCGGCCCACGATGGCGACAAAGCCGCAATAGGTGGTATCTGTCATGACCGCGTTCCCAATGCTGATGGAGTGAAAAGAGCGCACAGTGCCGGATCCGTCATGGTGCTCATGACAGCCGTTCCAGTGCTTGCTGCGCCGCGGCCTGTTCGGCCTTGCGGCGGCTGGAGCCGATCCCGACCAGGGGGCCATCCAGCCCATCCACTTCGCACTGGACGGTGAACTCCTGGTTGTGGGCCTCGCCCTTGACGTTGGTCACCGTGTAGGTAGGCAGGGATTTGCGGCTTCCCTGCAGGATCTCTTGCAGACGGGTCTTGGGATCCTTCTGTTCGATCCCGGGCTTGATCTCGCCAAGGCGGCTGGCATACCAGCCGAGCAGGAGGCTGCGCACCCGCTCCAGATCCGTGTCCAGATAGATGGCGCCGATCACCGCCTCGACGGTGTCGGCCAGGATGGACTCGCGGCGAAAACCGCCGCTTTTCAGCTCCCCCGGCCCCAGGATCAGGTGATCCCCGAGGTCGAATTCCCGGCCCAGCTCGGCCAGCGTCTTCTCGCGCACCAGGGTGGCGCGCATCCGGCTGAGATCCCCTTCCGCCGCCTGCGGGAAGCGGTGGAAGAGGTCATCGGCAATCACCAGACTCAGGATGGAGTCCCCCAGAAATTCCAGGCGCTCGTTGTGACGGGACCCTGCGCTGCGATGGGTCAGTGCTCGGGTCAGCAGCTCAGGATCCTGAAAGACATGCCCGAGACGGGACTGCAGTCTGTTCATCTTGATATTCATTTACTTGATTCCGCCAATGCGGTTGAAGCGCACACCGGTCGGCACCCAGCTCGGCAAGCTGGACCCTTCCTCGCGCTCGAATTCGAAACTGATCCAGATGGCGACCGCCTTGCCCACCAGGTTCTGCTCGGGCACGAAACCCCAGAAACGGCTGTCGGTGCTGTTGTCGCGGTTGTCACCCATCACGAAATAGTGGCCTTCCGGCACTACCCACTCGTCGGGGTAGGTGCCGGGCTGGCGATAGTAGCGGTCCACCAAGTCCGGCATCAGCGGGTTGCGCAAGGTCTCGTGGGAGACATCGCCCAGCTGTTCGGTGTAGCGATCCAGCGGGATCCCCATCTGGCTGAACTCGCCGCGCTGCTCGAACTTGACGTCCAGCTTCTGGAAGCCAGGGCACGTTTTCCCTTCCTGCTCATCGCACTTGGGCCGGATCATCAGCTCCTTGTTGCGATAGATGACCCGATCGCCGGGCATGCCGACCACCCGCTTGATGTAGTCCACCCGGGTATCCAGCGGATACTTGAAGACCACCACATCACCGCGCTTCGGCTCACCGGTCTCGAGGAACTTGGTGTTGGTCACCGGGTCCTTGAGGCCGTAGGCAAACTTCTCAACCAGGATGAAGTCGCCCACCAGCAGGGTCGGCATCATGGAGCCGGACGGGATCTGGAACGGCTCGAAGATGAAGGAGCGCAGGATCAGCACCAGCGCGATCACCGGGAAAACCCCGCCGGTCTGTTCGATCCAGACCGGCATGGGGGCCACCTTGGCCAGTGTCTTCTCGTCCACATCCGGACCGGCATTGGCACGGGCGGCGGCAATCTTGGCCGCCCGCTGCTTGGCCCAGACCAGCTTGTCGAGCGTCCAGATGATGCCGGTCAGCAGGGTGACGACGACGAGGATCAGGGAAAAGGTGCTTGCCATCGATTAATCCTTTCCGACGTGGAGAATGGCGAGGAAGGCCTCTTGCGGCACGTCCACACGGCCCAGGGACTTCATCCGCTTTTTGCCTTCTTTCTGCTTGTTCAGCAGTTTCTTCTTCCGGCTCACGTCACCACCGTAGCACTTGGCGGTGACGTCTTTACGCAATGCCTTGACAGTGCTGCGGGCGATGATCTGGTTGCCGATGGCGGCCTGAATGGCGATGTCGAACATCTGGCGCGGGATCAGCTCGCGCATCTTCTCCACCACCTGGCGACCACGATACTGGGCGTTCTCCTTGTGGGTGATGATGGCCAGGGCGTCGACCCGCTCGCCGTTGATCATGATGTCCAGACGGACCATGTCGGAGGTTTCGAAGCGCTTGAAGCCGTAGTCCAGGGAGGCGTAGCCGCGACTGGTGGACTTCAGACGGTCGAAGAAGTCGAGCACCACTTCCGCCATCGGGATCTCGTAGGTCAGCGCCACCTGCTTACCGTGGTAGACCATGTTGGTCTGTACGCCGCGCTTCTCGATGCAGAGGGTGATGACGTTGCCCATGTACTCCTGCGGCAGCAGGATGTGACACTCGGCGATGGGCTCGCGCATCTCCTTGATGTTGTTGATGGCGGGCATCTGGGCCGGGCTGTCGATGTGGATGGTGGAGCCATCGTTCAGCTCGATCTCGTAGACCACGGTCGGCGCTGTGGTGATGAGATCCAGATCGTATTCACGCTCCAGACGCTCCTGGATGATCTCCATGTGCAGCATCCCGAGGAAGCCGCAGCGGAAGCCGAAGCCCAGCGCCGTGGAGCTCTCCGGTTCGTAGAACAGGGAGGCATCGTTGAGGGAGAGCTTCTCCAGCGCATCACGGAAGGACTCGTAGTCATCGCTGGAGATGGGGAACAGGCCCGCATAGACCTGGGGCTTCACCTTCTTGAAGCCGGCCAGCGCCTTCTCGGCACCGTGCTTGGCCAGGGTCAGGGTATCCCCCACCGGCGCACCGTGGATGTCCTTGATGCCGCAGACGACCCAACCTACCTCGCCACAACCCAGGCCGTCGGTGTCCACCTGCTTCGGCGTGAAGATACCGATGCGATCCACACCCCATACCTGACCGGTGCTCATCACCTTGATCTTGTCGTTCTTTTTCAGGGAACCGTTCTTGATCCGCACGAGCGACACGACCCCGAGGTAGGAGTCGAACCAGGAGTCGATGATCAGCGCCTGCAGCGGCGCCTCCGGATCCCCTTCCGGGGACGGGATCTTGGCGACGATCTCTTCCAGCACCAGATCGACACCGAGGCCGGTCTTGGCGGAGCAGCGCACCGCGTCCACCGCATCGATGCCGACGATGTCCTCGATCTCCTCGGCAACCCGCTCGGGCTCTGCGGCCGGCAGGTCAATCTTGTTCAGCACCGGCACCACTTCCAGATCCATTTCCATGGCGGTGTAGCAGTTGGCCAGAGTCTGTGCCTCAACCCCCTGACCGGCATCCACCACCAGCAGTGCCCCTTCACAGGCAGCCAGGGAGCGAGAAACCTCGTAGGAGAAATCCACGTGGCCCGGGGTGTCGATAAAGTTCAGCTGATAGGTGTTACCGTCTTGTGCCTGGTAGTTCAGGGTCACACTCTGTGCCTTGATGGTAATGCCGCGCTCCCGCTCCAGATCCATGGAGTCCAGCACCTGGGCCTGCATCTCGCGATCGGACAGGCCGCCGCAAGTCTGGATCAGACGGTCCGACAGGGTCGACTTACCGTGGTCGATGTGCGCAATAATCGAAAAGTTACGAATGTGTTTCATCGAGCAAGAATCACTCAAAATTAAGTTAGGGTCGGATATGAGGGCAGGATTTTACTGGATAACCCGGTCGACGGCCAATCTTTAGTCGGCGGGCCCCACAAATAGCGCCTTGTCTGGCGGGCGTTGGGCACCTGGATGCCCTCCGCCAGACCCGGCCCCTCAAGAGAGATGACGGGTATTGAGCACCACCCCGAGCATGCGGGGACCGTATTCCCCCTGCTCGAGCCGGTCAGAAAAGTAACGAACCAGTAAAAATCCGATGGCGCCGCCCAGCAGACAGCAGAGGATGGTCACCCCCTCTCCCGCCGACAAGAGCGGCACCAGCCAGAGCTGGCCGAGCAGGGCGCCCAGCAGCAGACAGAAGAGCGGCAGCACGTACACCAGAGCCGCACCGCGCAGGATGCTGGCCTGAGGGATGCCCAGGCGGATCTGCTGGCCCACCGCCACATCGCCGGTGAGGGCGACCCGCAGCCGCTGCGCCTTCATGGGAAAGGCCTTGGCGACGGTGCCGGTCCCGCAGCTGGATTGTTGGTGGCAACCGCTGCAGGCGGATCGCCGCTCACACTCCACCCAGGCGTGATTGCCGTCGATGGCCACTACTGTGGCCAGCTCTTCACTCATGTTACTCACCTGATGACTCCTCACAGGGGGCGGTGGATGCTCCGGATCTCAGCACGGCGGCACCCTCAGGGCAAGTCTCACGGCAAAGACTCACTGCACCGCCTCGTTGCGGGCCAATGGCTGCACTGCCTCGGCGATGCGCTTGGCGGTTTCGGCGGGCACCTCGCCCACCACGGTGATCTCCACCCCGACCTCGTTGACGAAGCTCACCAGCGAGGTGGCCCCCTGGCGAATCAACTGCTGGCGCACCGCCTGCTTGGGATCGACCCGTGAGACGTAGACGGAGAGATCCACCAGCCCATCGGAGAGCATCATGTAATCCACCGGCAGACTGGTGCTGACCAGCTGATGCCGATCCTGAGAGAGCACCTTGAAGCCATCGGGCAACCAGGTCAGGTGCCAGTTGAGGGTCTGCTGGGGAGCGGGATAGGCATCTTCCAGCGCCAGCGCATCCGGCAGCTTGCTGCGTGCCAGGGTGACCAGCCAGGGGGCCGGCGCAGATTGCCTGTCCAGATCCACCCCCAGCACCTGCTCCACCAGATTGCCTTCCCGATCCACCATGTCCACCCGCAGCAGCAGATGGCTCTGTTCATCAATCCAGAGCACGAAGCCGTACTTGTCCGCCTCCTTGGGCACCAGCCGCACCACTTGTGCCACCAGGCCGGCCACCCGGCTGCGGCCCGCCAGCACGGGGTCATAACTCTCCATCACCCGGGGCAGCGGCATCCTCACCAGGCTCGACCAGACCCCGGGGAAACGCGCCCCCTTGAGGGTGTAGGGTTCATGGGTGTTTTCGAAGAAGGTGTATTCGTTCTGGCGTTGCAGGAACTCCACGGCCTTGCCGTCGAGATAGCTCAGGTGAGCCACCTCCTTGCCATCGATGATCCCGTGGCTGAAACGGATAGGCTCGAGGCGCCCCTGGCGGGCCTTGACCATGGACAATTCGAAGTTCTGTTGCGAAACGGCACTCTGCATCTGCTGCAACAAGGCCTCGGCCGACAGATCGTCGGCCGAGGCCTTGGCACAAATCAACAGGAGAGAGGCCAGCAGGATACGGCTGGACTGGCGCACGATCTGATCCCTAAAAATGCGTTATTCCTGAATCTGCTTGTCTTGCAGCAGACGCTGTTGCAGTTGATGGTCGCGCAGGAAGGCATTGATGCGCTCGCGCTGCTCCTGCATCTGCTGCTCGCTCAGACCTTGCTGACGCACACCGGTCCGGCTGCCATCCTGGGGATAGTGCACGCTCACCGGCGCAGCACTGCCACCCACGGGTATGGTATTGAGCACCGGGCTGGTCGGCACACCATCCTTGCCCTGGTACTGCTGCACGCCGAAGATGACGGCGGCAGCCACGGAGGCGGCAATGGCATACTGCCCCACTTGCTGGCCAAAGCGGCGAACAAAGGGGATCACCTTGCCGGCGGGCTGCACCTGGGGCGCAGCAGGCTGTGCCGGCTTGGGCGCCAGTATGGCGGGTTCATCCTCCAGCGCCAGCATGATGCTGTCGCTGAGATCCAGTTGCAGATTGACCGGCAGGTCACCCCGCATGGCATCACCGATCAGATGGTAACGCGACCAGGTATCCTGCAGAGCGGGATCCGTTCCCAGCTCGTTCAGTACCTCGATTTCGCTAAGGTCGCCATCCATCAGGGCTGAAAGTTGCTCTTTATTTGCCATAAGTTTGCCTGTCTTTCCCCAGTTAATGCTCGATCAAAGGTTGCAGCTTTTTATCGATTGCTTCCCTCGCCCGGAAGATGCGGGATCTCACCGTACCCACCGGACAATCCATGATCTCCGCAATCTCCTCGTAGCTCAGCCCTTCCATTTCACGAAGGGTGATCGCCGTTCTCAAATCTTCTGGCAAAGCTTCTATGGCGGTAAACACGGTACGCTTGATCTCGTCGGTCAGCGCCAGGTTTTCCGGGGTGGCCACCTCTTGCAGGGCTTCACCACCACCATAATATTCAGCCTCGTCCGCTTCGACATCACTGCTGGGCGGTCTGCGCCCCTGTGACGTCAGGTAGTTTTTGGCCGTGTTGACGGCAATCCGGTACAACCAGGTGTAAAACGCGCTCTCGCCACGGAATGTCGGTAACGCACGGTAGGCCTTGATGAATGCCTCCTGCGCCACATCCGGTACATCGCCCGGATTGTTGACATACCTGGCCACCAGGTTGACCACCTTGTGCTGGTACTTGCGTACCAACAGGTTGAATGCATTTTTATCGCCACGCTGGACCCGTTCAACCAGCTGTTCGTCCAGTAGATTCTGGTCGCTCATCAGAGCCGTAAAACCCCCATCAGGTTATCGTTTTTCTTTTCCGGCCCCTTCTAAGCGCACAAGTTCAGACAGGAGGAATCAGGGAAAGTTCGCTTGCATTGAAAAAAATGTGATGCGGGCTGCATCACAACCCCCCTTGGGCTACCATGGGGCCAGTTCTTAATCCAGGCCAATGATACTTATGAAAGCAAGTGTTGAATACCTTTGCGATGTACTCATCATTGGCAGCGGTGCCGCCGGTCTGTCCCTCGCGTTGCGATTGGCAGACCAGGCCAAAGTCCTGGTTCTGAGCAAGGGGCCCATCAGTGAGGGGGCCACTCTCTATGCGCAAGGAGGCATCGCTGCCGTGTTCGACGAGACCGACAGCATCGAATCCCACGTGAGCGACACGCTCAACGCCGGCGCCGGGTTGTGCGACCCGGCAGTGGTGGAGTTCACCGCCCGCAACGCCCGCGACTCCATCCAGTGGCTCATTCAGCAGGGAGTCCCCTTCGATCAGGAAGAGGATGCCGAGGGGGAATCCCACTATCACCTGACCCGGGAAGGGGGCCACAGCCATCGCCGCATCTTCCACGCGGCCGACGCCACCGGCAAGGCGGTGCAGCTCACCCTGATCGACCAGGTGCGCGCCCACCCCAACATCCAGCTGATGGAGCGCTTCAACGCGGTCGATCTCATCACCACCCGCAAGCTGGGTCTGCCGGGCAACAAGGTACTGGGAGCCTATGTCTGGAATCGCAACGCCGAGCAGGTCGAGGTGATCCGCGCCCGCTTCGTGGCGCTGGCCACCGGTGGTGCCTCCAAGGTGTACCAGTACACCTCCAACCCCGATGTAAGCTCTGGCGACGGAATCGCCATGGCATGGCGCGCCGGCTGCCGGGTGGCGAACCTGGAGTTCAACCAGTTCCACCCCACCAGCCTGTTCCACCCGGACGACCCCAACTTCCTGCTGACCGAGGCCCTGCGTGGCGAGGGGGCCTATCTGCGCCGCCCGGACGGCAGCCGCTTCATGCCGGAGTTTGACGAGCGGGCCGAGCTGGCCCCGCGGGACATCGTCGCCCGCGCCATCGACCACGAGATGAAGCGCCTCGGGGCGGATTGCATGTATCTGGACATCAGCCACAAGCCGGCGGATTTCATCATCAAGCACTTCCCGACCATTTATGAGCGCTGCCTCGCGGTCGGTATCGACATCACCAAGGAGGCGATGCCCATCGTCCCGGCGGCCCACTACACCTGTGGCGGCGTGATGATCGACAACAACGGCCAGACCGACATCCCCGGCCTCTATGCCATCGGCGAGGTGACCTATACCGGGTTGCACGGCGCCAATCGCATGGCCTCCAACTCCCTGCTCGAATGCGTGGTCTATGCCCATCAGGCGGGAGCTGACATCCTGGCCAAGCTGCCCACCAGCGTGGCGCCCCCCAGTCTGCCGGCCTGGGACGAGAGCCAGGTGGATGACTCGGACGAGCAGGTGGTGATCCAGCACAACTGGCACGAACTGCGACTGATGATGTGGGACTACGTGGGCATAGTGCGCACCAACAAGCGCCTGGCCCGGGCCAAGCGTCGCATCGATCTGCTCAAGCAGGAGGTGCAGGAGTACTACGCCAACTTCCGGGTCTCCAACAACCTGCTGGAGCTGCGCAACCTGTTGCAGGTGGCCGAGCTCATCGTCAACTGCGCCCTGGAGCGCAAGGAGTCTCGCGGTCTGCACTACAACCTGGATTATCCGGACATGCAGCCGGACTCCAAGCCGACCGTGCTGACCCCGGATCGGGAATGACGCCGGATCAGGAATAAGGTCGTTGCGTTCGATTCGGGCGTATGCCCTCCCCCAGATGACCCCGCCCAGGCGGGGTCATCTGCTATGAGCGGCAGATGTGGCAGGTAGAGAGAGACGCCCCTAGCGGACAGCGAGGTGGATGGCGCGGGCCAGGGCGCGGTAGTGTGCAGGGGCCAGGGCATCGGAGAAGAGCCAGAGCTGCCCCTCGGAGCCCTCCACCGTCTTCAGCCGCAACCAGAGCACCCCGGGCAGGATGCGGCTGCGGGGATCCAGCCGATGGCGCGCCCCTTGCCACTCGAGCCACTCCCCATCCCAGACGAGCACGCCGCTCGCCGCCGGATGGCGGCGCAACGCGCGCCACAGACTCAGCCCCCAGACAGGGAGGAACAGCCCCCATTGCCAGCCCTGGATCAGGCTGGCGACGGGCAAGAGCAGCAACAGAAACAGGATGCACAGCAGCAGACGCTGCTGGCGGGAGGCGATCACGGGCATCACTACCCGCTGGGGAGACGCGAGGCTGGCCATGAGGGGTGGCGGTCGCGAGTCGGGCTCAGCGCAGGCTGTCGTGGCGGGCCTGGTTGCGCTCGAGGATCAGGGGGATCATGGCGGCAAAATCGGGATCCTCGGGCACGCCGTGACCCATGCACCAGCGGAACAGCTCGGGATCCTCGCACTCCAGCAGGCGGATGAAGGTGCGCTGTTCGGCCTCGCCGAGGCCATCGAACTCGTGCTCAAAGAAGGGCATAAAGATCACATCCAGCTCGAGCATGCCGCGACGGCAGGCCCACTTCAGGCGGGACTTCTCACTTGGGTTCAACATGGAACTCTCCTTACAAAGACCGGGGAATGGTAGCAGCAGGATTTTCCGGCTGACAAACATTCCTTACGTCTTTACCATGCAGGTCACATACTTTCTGTCTCTGGAATCCCATCGTGAGCCTGCCGACCCCTCTTCTTCCTGCCGAGCCGACCCTGTTTTCCCTGACCAACCTGGCCATCACCCGCCTCGGCGGCCCGGATCGCGCCAAGTATCTGCAAGGTCAGGTCACCTGCGACGTCAACGCCCTGCAACCGGGCCAGAGCACCCTCGGCGGCCACTGCGATCCCAAGGGCAAGCTGTGGAGCGATTTTCGCCTGCTCTGCCTGGAAGACAGCCTGCTGATGCTGACCAAGCCCTCGGTGCTGGCCCGCCAGCTGCCGGAACTCAAGAAGTTTGCGATCTTTGCCAAGGTCGAGATCGGCGAGTTTCAGGGCAGCCTGACCGGACTGGCCGGTCAGGGGACGGACGACTGGATGGCACAGCACTTCGCGCTGACCGGCACCGGCCTGGTGGAGGGCGGCATGGCAGTCAGGGTGGAGGCGGACCGCTGGCTGCTGGCGAGCACATCTTCGCTGGCCCTGAACCTGCCGGTGGGCGACGAAGGACTCTGGTGGGGGCTGGAAATCAAAGCCGGTCTCCCCCATCTGGAAGCGGTCCATCAGGGGGAATACATCCCCCAGATGCTGAACCTGCAAGCCCTTGATGGCATCAGCTTCAACAAGGGCTGCTACATGGGGCAGGAGACGGTGGCGCGCGCCAAGTATCGCGGCGCCAACAACCGCGCCCTCTTCGTGCTGAGCGGCACTGCCGCAACGCAGGTAGCCAGCGGTGACACCCTGGAGATCCAGCTCGGTGACAACTGGCGCCGCAGCGGTCTGGTGCTCAACGCCTGGCAGCAGCAGGGTCAGGTGTGGCTCACCGCCGTGCTGCCCAAGGATACCGAGGCCGACGCCCGCTTCCGCCTCAAGCTGGAAGAGGGCTCCAGCCTCGGTCTGCAACCCCTGCCCTATGCGTTGATCGACTGAAGCCCCCCTAGCGAGGCACCCGCGCCAGCAGTGCCTCCTGCAGCCAGCGCCCCGCCTGCCCGAGCGGGCGGGCGCGATACCACTGCAACTCCAGCGCCAGTTCCGCCTCGGCGATGAAGTCCGGCTTGAGCACCACCAGCTCCCCCCGCGCCAGGGGCCGGTGCAGCAGAAACTCGGGCACCGCCGCCCATCCCAGCCCCAGTTTCACCAGCTCCAGGATCCCGAGATCCCCCTCCACCCACCACACTTGCGCCGAGAGGCGGAAGCGATGGCGCTCCGTCCCCTCCCGCCGTCCGGTCACCATCAACTGGCGAGCTCCTTGCAGGTCGCTCTCCTTCAACGGTGTCTTGTGGGCCAGGGGGTGATCCGGAGAGACCACCAGGGGCATGGTGACCGTCCCCAGGGAGCGGGAGACCAGCTCCCGCTCGGGGTGCGCCTTCTGATAGCTGATGCCGAGCTGGGCACGGCCGCTCTTGAGCAGCTCGGTCACGTCCTCCATCAGCGGGAACAACAGCTCCAGCTCCACCGCCGGGTAGCGGCTGGCGAACTCCTCCAGCAGGGAACCAAGCCAGGGCAGGTGGGAGTCATCGTCGATGGCCAGGGTGAGGCGCGACTCGACGCCGTTGGCCAGTTCTCCTGCGATGGCCTGCAGTCGCTCGCTCTGGGCCAGCAGCACCCCCGCCTCCTGACAGATGCGGGCCCCCGCCTCGGTCAGCACGGGATAGCGGCCGCTGCGATCGAACAGCGCAAGGCCGAGATCGATCTCCAGGTTGGCGATGGCGGCACTCACCACCGACTGAGCCTTGCCCTGCCTGCGCGCCGCCGCCGAGAACGACCCGGTCTCGGCCGTCGCCAGCAATGCCTTGAAGTGTTCCAGTGAAGGGGTCATGAGTCTGCTCCGCCGTGCTGTTGTGTCGTCACATCTATCTATTTTAGCGATAGATACCAACGTGAATCTATCCGGTTTTGGCGATACATTGCCGCCATTCCCTGACCAAAGAGAGAGACAGACCATGCGTACGACCCGTGACCGCCTGCGCCACGCCATCGGCTTCGAATTGATTGGCCTGCTGATCGCCGCCCCGCTGGCCAGCTGGGTGACCGGCGTCGGGCTCAACCACATGGGCCCCCTGGCCCTGTTCTTCTCGGTGGTCGCCACCGTCTGGAACTATGTCTACAACATCGGGGTGGACAAGCTGCTGCTGCGCTATCAGGGCCACACCCACAAGGCGCTGTGGCAGCGTGTGCTGCACACCCTGGGGTTCGAGGGGGGCCTGCTGATCGTGGCCCTGCCGGTGATGTCCTGGTGGCTCGATATCGGCCTGCTGGAGGCGCTGGTGCTGGATATGGGCTTCGTGCTCTTCTACCTGGTCTATGCCTTCGTCTACAACTGGAGCTACGACAAGGTGTTCCCCATTCCCATGGGACAGGTGCAGAAGGCGCTGGGATAAGCGATTCGAGGGGTAAGGGCGAGGCACCATCATGCGATGGCATGATGGTGCTGAAGAGGGCCTCGCGGGGTCAGGCCTGGGCCTTGACCTCTTCCGGCGGGGTGTCGTCCTGCCTAGTTTCCTGGCGCATCATGGCTTCGAGGTCGCTCTGGTACTGGTTCAGCATGCGCTGGGCCGCCACCATGTCCCCCTTGTGCAGGCGCTCGAACAGATGATGCTGCACCACGCCGTTGAGGTACTCCACCGTGATGGGTTGCTCCAACGCCGACAACAGCTCCTCTTTTTCCAGCTCCGCATTGATCTCGTCGACACTGGTACGCAGCAGACCGGCCAGTTGTACCAGCATGCGGCGCTCCCCTTCACGCAACAGGCTCAACATGCGGTTTCTCTGCTGCTCATTCTGTTGGGTCATACATTTCCTTACGTAGAATTGGAACAAGCCCGCTCATTCTGCCCTGTCCTTTTCACAGCGTCCATCTCGGGCGCATGACTTATTCCGGGTGCGGGGGGCCGGGTGCTATTTGCCCCCCGGCCCGGTATAGTAACGGCTGATCCAGGGGGCCCATGCGCCCCGTTGCCGAGACCGTCCATCCCTATGACCGATGCCATTCTGGTGCTCTGCACCTGCCCCGACGAGACCAGTGCAGACCGCCTCTGCGAGCAGCTGCTCGACCAGCGCCTCGCCGCCTGCATCAACCAGCTGCCCGGGGTCACCTCCGTCTATCGCTGGCAGGGCAAGACGGAGCGAACCCGGGAGATCCAGCTCGTCATCAAGAGTCGGGCCGCTCTGTTCGAACCCCTGCGCCAGTGCATTCTCGCCCACCATCCCTACGAGGTACCGGAGATCCTGGCGCTCCCGGCAAGCCAGGGCCACCCTGCCTATCTCGACTGGTTGACACAGGAGACCTCATGACCGCCTCTCGCCCCCTCTCCTTCCTGCTGATGCTGCTGGGCCTGCTCTGCGTCCTGACGACGGCCCCCGCCCGGGCCAGCAGCCAGGATCTGCTCGGCAGCCTCGGCATCGAGACCCAGCCCAGATTCCTCAAGGTGGATCAGGCCTTCGCCCTCGAGAGCGAACAACAGGGTGATCGGCTGCTGCTCCGGATACGCATCGCCGACGGCTACTACCTCTATCGCCACAGCATCCGTGTGAAGGGAGAGAACCTCGCCTTTGACGAGCCCGTCCTGCCCCCCGGCACCGAGCACGAGGATGACTTCTTCGGCAAGAGCCGGGTCTATTACCAGGAGGTGCAGATCCCCGTGGCGCTGACCCGGGTCGGGGACGCGGCCAGCCTCACCCTGAGTTACCAGGGCTGCACCGAGGGACTCTGCTACCCACCGACCGACAAGCGGATCGCCGTCGAGCCCCTCGCCGCCCCCGCCCGGGCGGAAGCGGCGGCCCCCCTTCAGGGCACCGACGTGCCGGGCAGCCAGCAGGACAGGCTGGCGGCCGCCCTCGGCAGCCAGGGGTTCTGGATCAGCGTCGCCGCCTTCTTCGCCCTGGGTCTCGGCCTCGCCTTCACCCCCTGCGTCTTCCCCATGTATCCCATCCTGACCGGGATCATCGCCGGGGCCGGGCATCGCCTCTCCACCCGTCGCGCCTTCCTGCTCTCCTCTGTCTATGTGCAGGGGATGGCGGTCACCTATACCCTGCTCGGGCTCGTCGTCGCCTCGGCGGGCCTGCAATTCCAGGCGGCCCTTCAACACCCCTATGTGCTCATCGGCCTCTCGGTGATGTTCGTGCTGCTCGCCCTCTCCATGTTCGGGCTCTACACCCTGCAACTGCCGAGCAGCCTGCAAACCCGTCTCTCGGGCTTCTCCAACCGCCAGCAGGGCGGATCCGTGGCCGGCGTCGCCATCATGGGCATGATCTCGGGACTGGTCTGCTCCCCCTGCACCACGGCGCCGCTCTCCGGGGCCCTTATCTACGTGGCCCAGAGTGGCGATCTCTGGCTCGGCGGTGCGGCCCTCTATGCCCTCTCCCTGGGCATGGGGCTGCCGCTGCTCTTGCTCGGCACCTCTGGCGGCAAGCTGCTGCCCAGGGCCGGCGCCTGGATGGATGTGATCAAGCAACTCTTCGGTTTTGCGCTGCTGGCGGTACCCATCCTGCTGCTCTCAAGGCTCCTGAGCGACCAGATGTCCACCCTGCTCTGGCTCGGCTGGGGGCTGGTGCTGTGCGGTTATCTCTATCACCACAACCAGCATCGCGCCCATTCGGTGGGCAAGAGCCTCGGCGGCTTCGTCCTGCTGCTGGGGATGATGGGCCTTGTGGTGGTGGGCAAGGATCTGCTGCTGCCACCCGAGGGGGCCAATGCCGCCGCCCAGACCCAGGCCCCCCGATTCATCCGCATCAAGACCCTGGACGATCTCAAGGTGCAGCTTGCCGCCGCCCGCGGCAAGCCGGTACTGCTGGATCTCTACGCCGACTGGTGCGTGGCCTGCAAGGAGTTCGAGCACAAGACCTTCAGCGACCCCGATGTGCAGGCGCGCTTCGGCGAGATGGTGCTGCTGCAGGCGGACGTCACCGCCAACGACGACGCCGACGTGGATCTGCTCAACGGCCTCAACGTGCTGGGATTGCCGACCCTCCTCTTCTTCGATCGCGATGGCAACGAGGTGAACGGCCAGCGGGTGACCGGCTTCATGGGGCCTGCCGAATTTCTCGGCCAGCTGGACAAGCTGCGCTGATACCGGGTGGCCCGTGCAACCGTGTGGGCCCCCGGTTTGACCGCCATTTTTCCGGCAATCCCTTGTATATGACCGACGCCGTGGCAGAATTTGCCCTTTCCCGTCTCGTTCGTCCGGAGTTTTGATGAAAAAGTGGTTCATCCCCCTGCTGGCCCTCTGGCTTTATGGCTGCAACGCAGGTCCCGGTGAAGAGACCATCCAGAGCCAGGTCACCGCCAGGTTGCAGGCGGGCACAGATGCTGACCTGTTCGACATCCGCGACTTCGCCGTGCTCGGCAAGAAGGAGCGGATGGAGGGGGTCTATCTGGTCAAGGTGAGCTACCAGCTCCACTTCAAGCAGGGACTGGATCAGTTGCAGGTGCTGCACGACGAGGATCTCGTCTATGACAGGGTCGGCCCCTTCCAGCAGGAGATGGGACTGATGGAGCTCGAGCGCAAATATGGCGACTTCGAGGCAGGCCAGGCCCTGGCGCAGGAGACCCAGGTCTGGATGATGAAGACGGAGCAGGGCTGGCGCCTGGCCGAGCCAGACGCGACGCAGCAGGGATAATCCCGAGCCCCCCTCCCCCTAGAGCAGATCCTTCAGCCGATACCAGAGCATCCCTAGCGCCAGCAACGGAGAGCGCAGCGCCGGGCCACCCGGGAAGGTCATGTGAGGGACGCGGCTGAAGAGATCGAAGCCCCGGCTCTCCCCCTTGATCGCCTCCGCCACCAGCTTGCCCGCCATGTGGGTGGCATTGAGGCCATGGCCCGAATAGGCCTGGGCATAGAAGACGTTGGGATGCTGCTCGAGGCGGCCTATCTGGGGCAGCCGGTTGGCGCCTATGCCTATCATGCCCCCCCACTGGAACTCGATGGCGGTACCCGCGAGCTCGGGAAAGACCCGCAGCAGCTTGGGCAGCATGAAGGCCTTGATATCGCGGGGGTCACGGCCCGAGTAGTTGCAGGCCCCGCCGAACAGCAGGCGACCGTCCGCCGACAGCCGATAGTAGTCGAGCGCCACATTCTGATCGCACACCGCCATGTTCTGTGGCAGCAAGCGCTGGCGCAGGCGCTTCTCCAGTACCTGGGTGGCGAGAATGTAGGAACCCGCCGGCAGCACCTTGCCCCCGAGATCGGGCTGGAGGTCGCCCAGATAAGCGTTGCAGCCGATCACCAGGTAGTCCGCGCTGACCCGGCCGTGGGCCGTGGTCACCTCGACCCGCTCGCCGTAATCGATGTGGGTCACCCTTGAGTGTTCGAACAGGGAGACCCCGAGACTGGCTGCCGCACGCGCTTCGCCGAGGGCCAGGTTGAGAGGATGCAGGTGACCGGAGCCCATGTCGATCATCCCGCCGATATAGCGATCCGACCCGACCACGGTGTGCATCTCCTCCCGTGCCACCATTTTCAGTGCGTGCCGGTAACCCAGGCTAGCCAGGTGCTCGGCATCCTCCTCGAACCCCTTCAGGTGGCGCGCCTTGGTGGCGAGATCGCAATAGCCCCAGGTGAGATCGCACTCGATATTGAAACGCTCGACCCGCTCGCGCACCAGCTGCACCGCTTCGATCCCCATGAGATCCAGCTCCCGCACGCCCGCCTCACCAATCCAGCGGGCAAACTGGCTGGTATCGTGGCCGATGCCGCGGATCAGCTGGCCGCCGTTGCGCCCCGACGCTCCCCAGCCAATGCGGTTCGCCTCCAGCAGCACCACCTTGTAGCCGGCATCGGCCAGGTTGATGGCGGTGTTGAGGCCGGTGAAACCGCCACCGATGACGCAGACGTCCGCATCCAGCTCACCACTGAGCTCGGGCCACTGCCGATGGTCGTTGCGAGTGGCCGCGTAATAGGAGGCCGTGTGTTCCTGATGTCCCTGTCTTCCTGTCTGCATGCTCAGCATCCTGCCTGGTTGCATTCGTTTACTAAATTAAACGGGTGTCATCGATAATACTCATACCAATCAGATTAAAGATGTGATCTAATTGCTCTATTCTGGTTTCACTGTACTCAGTATGTCCGATCCAATCG